>CAYPVZ010000396.1:0-3756 GCA_964414235.1 uncultured Rhodothermales bacterium
CGGCTCGGCGCTGATGCTGAAGGCCCTCGCCGCGGCCCAGGGCAACGACGCCCCGGCCGTCGACCGCCCGGCCATCGTCGAGCGCGGCTACCTCGCCGCGGAAGTCGCCCAGCTCCAGCGCTACCTCGCCGAGACCGGGCAGCCCGTCTCCGCCGCGCTGGCGGGCGCCTCGGCCGAGGCCGTCGCCGACCGGCTCCTGGCCGAGAACGGCGGCGCGCCGTCGGAGGCCGTCGTGGACCTCGTGCGCGGGCTGCTGCCGGCCATCCAGGACTGGCAGTCGGCCGCCTCCGGCCTGTCGGCGCGCGAGGGCGACGTGGCCCGCCGCCTCGGCCGCCAGCGCTACGAGACCTTCGGCAACGCGGTCCCGCCCGACGCCACGTTCTCGCTCCGCTTCACCGACGGCGTCGTCATGGGCTACCCCTACAACGGCACGCTCGCGCCGCCGATGACGACGCTCTACGGACTCTACGACCGCTACTACAGCTTCTGCGAGAGCGGCGCCTCGGACCCCTGCGCGTGGACGCTCCCGGCCCGCTGGCTCGACGCCCGCGACGACCTCGACCTCTCGACCCCGGTCAACTTCACGTCCACCTCGGACACCATCGGCGGCAACTCGGGCTCGTCGGTCGTCAACCGCGCCGGCGAGCTGGTCGGGCTCAACTTCGACCGGACCATCGAAGGGCTCGTCCGCGACTACATCTACGCCCCGGAGCGCGGCCGCAACGTGATGGTGGACACCCGGCTCGTGATCGAGGCGCTCACCAACGTCTACCACCTCGACGGGCTGGTCGCGGAGATCCGCGAGGGCGAGCTGCGCCGGTAGGCCGGACGGAGGAGGGGCGGGCGGCTACCGGCCCGCCCCTCTCTCCGCGAACACCTGCGACGGGTACGTCGACGCGTCCGGCCGGACGATGCGGATGACCGGGTAGCCCGCGCGGGCGTGGCACGTGTTGCAGCCATCGACCATCGTGGCGTAGGCCGCGGCGTACTGCGTCGAGTCGCGGGTGCGCGCGGCCTGCGCCAGCGCGGCAGCGCGCGGGTTGGCGACCTCCGCCGCGATGGCGCTCACGTCGATCCCGTCCACGATGTAGCCGCCGTCGATGACGCGCGTGGCGCGCTCGTCGATCTTGTCCGAGTAGAACGCGACGAGCGGCCAGTTGCCGGCGTCGGCCGCCAGCGCGGCCTTCTCGACGTAGCGCTGCATGAGCACCATCTGGTCGAGCAGCGTCGCCTCGGCCTCCTTCTCCATCCCGTCGCGCTCGATGGCGCGGCTCTCTCGCGTCGGGATGTTCGGCGAGAAGGCGGCGAACAGCGCCGTCAGCAGCGCCAGCATGGCGGCGCCGAGGGCGAGGAGTGAGACGACGCGGGCGCGGTTCACGGGGGCGGGGGTGGGAGGGGCGGACACGCGCGGCGGGCGGTGAGGATTCGCCCGGTTCGCACGGCGCGGGCGGAACGGACCCCGGGGGACGGCGGGTTGGACGCACGCCCCTCTCTTCGCCCGTCCCATGCCCGCCCGTCTCCTCCTCCTCGCGCTGGCGCTCGCCGGCTGCGAGCTCTCGTCCTCGGCCGACCCGCCGCCCGCCGACGCGTCGCCCGCTCTCCCGGCCCCCGCGGCCGACGCGCGGACGGCGCCGGCCAGCACCGCGGACGCCCCGGACTCCGTCGCCGCCACGGCGCGGATGGAGCCCATCGGCGGCGTGGACGGCGGCCTCAGCCTCGTGCTCCCCACGGCCAACCACGGCGTGATCGACGGCCGCCCAGAGGCCTTCTACATGGGCCTCAACATGACCGTCGACAGCCTCCGCGAGGAGCGCTGGGAGGGCGGCCAGTACGGGTTCGTGCGCGACGAAGTCCCGACCGTCTTCGGGCGGCGCACCTTCCGGCGCGTCCACGAGGGCGTCGACATCGCGCCCGTCGCGCGCGACCGCTCGGGCAACCCGGTCGACACCGTCCGCGCCATCGACGGCGGGCGCGTGGCCTATGTCAACGCCAGCGCCGGCAGCTCGTCCTACGGCAAGTACGTCGTCGTCGAGCACACGTGGAGCGACAGCAAGGTCTACAGCCTCTACGCCCACCTCGCCGAGACCTACGTCACCGCTGGCGAGGCGGTCCGCCAGTCCGACGCCCTCGGCAAGATGGGCTTCACCGGGCGCGGCCTCGGGCGCGACCGCGCCCACACGCACCTCGAAATCGCCTACCTGGTCAATCGCTACGAGCCGGCATGGTTCGCCGAGTACTTCGGAGGGAACGACATCCACGGGCGGTTCTTCGGCACCAACCTCGCGGGCGTCCCGCCCGCCGGCCTCTACCTCGCGCTCCAGGAGGACCCCGCGCTGACCTTCCCCGAGTACGTCCGCTCGCTGGACGAGGGCTACGTCGTCGACCTGCCCGGCCGCCAGCCGCTCGACCTCATCGAGCGTTACCCGTGGCTCGGTGCCGAGGCCGCGGCCGCGAATCCCGCCGACGTGCCGGCCTGGCGCGTCGCCTTCACCCAGGAGGGCGCCCCGATCCGCGTCGAGGTGGCCCCGGACGAGGTCGACAAGGCCACGGTCGACGGCGTGAGCCTGTGGATCTGGCTCACCGACGGGAGCACCAACACCATGCTCCAGCGCCGCGGCTTCAGCTACGAGCCGACCCGCCGCGGCTTCAGCTACTTCGCCCTCTACAGCACGACGGCCGCCGGCGCGCCCCGCTGGTAGCGGCCCTCGGGGAACGCGTCACCGGGCCGTAGGAGCCGAGCGGAGGCCGTGTCGGTGGCGTTCCGTGTTCTGTCTGGAGAACGTGGGCGGCCCACGTTCTCCGTTTGGGCGGCCCACTTGATCCGTTTGGGCAGCCCACGTGATCCGGTTGGGCGGCCCACGTGATCCGGTTGGGCGGCCCGCACGGTCCAGGTCGGGGGCGCAGATGGAGAGAGGAGGGCGCGGGGCGTCTCGGAGACGGGCGGCCTCTGGAGCGAGACGGGTGGGTAGCGCGAGGCGGCCCGGGGGCCGAGCTTGCAGGATCGCCGCCCGTCCGTCGCCATGACCGCCGTCCAGCATACGCCCGCCCGCAAACGGATTGCCCTCGTCGCCCACGACCACCAGAAGGCCGACCTGCTCGACTGGGCGCGGTTCAACCGCGACGCGCTCGGCAAGCACCACGTCCTCGCGACGGGCACGACGGGGCGGCTGCTCGAAGAGGTGCTCGGCATCGACGTCGAGCGGCTCCAGAGCGGTCCGCTCGGGGGCGACCAGCAGCTCGGGGCCCGCATCGCCGAGGGCGCCGTCGACGTGCTCGTGTTCTTCTGGGACCCCCTGGAGCCGGTCCCGCACGACCCCGACGTGAAGGCGCTACTCCGCATCGCCGTCGTGTGGAACGTGCCCGTCGCTTGCAACCGGGCCTCGGCGGACTTCGTGTTCTCGTCGCCGCTGATGGCGGGGCCCTACGACCGCGCCCTGCCCGACTACGAGGGCTACACGTCGCGCACGGTCGGCGGCGTGGAGGGGTAGACGCGGCGCGGCATCCTTTTCCACCGGACCGGGGTAGGGGGGAGACCATCGATCCGTTCCCATGCCGATCCCGACCCCCACCGCTCCCCCCTCCGATGCCGACGGGCGCCCCGTCGCCGAGCTCTCGCGCGGCGTCGCCTCCGTGCTCCCGCTGCTCTACGTCGCCTGGGCCGACGGCCTGCTGACGCCCGACGAGATCGGCGCCGTCCGCGACCGGCTGGCGGCCGAGTCCTGGATCACCGAGGCCGACCGCGACCAGATCGCGGCG
>CAYPVZ010000397.1:0-3753 GCA_964414235.1 uncultured Rhodothermales bacterium
TCCAGCACGTCAAGCCCGGCAAGGGCGGCGCGTTCGTCCGCGGCAAGCTCACGAACGTCCGCAACGGCAAGATCGTCGACACGACGTTCCGGGCGGGCGAGAAGGTCGAGACGGCCCGCATTGAGCGCCGCCAGATGCAGTTCCTCTACCAGGACGACCTCGGGCTCCACTTCATGAACACCGAGACCTACGAGCAGCGCGCGCTCCGGGCGGACATGGTGGAGAAGCGGGACCTCATCAAGGAGGGCGGCATGATCGACGTGCTGGTCGACGCCGCCACCGACGAGGCGCTCTCCGTGGAGCTGCCGCGCCAGGTCGAGCTCGTCGTCGCCCAGACCGACCCCGGCCTCAAGGGCGACACGGCGAGCGGCGCGACGAAGCCGGCCACGCTGGAGTCTGGCGCGACGGTCCAGGTCCCGCTGTTCATCAACGAGGGCGATGTGATCCGCGTCGACACCGAGACGTCGAGCTACCAGACGCGCGTGAGCGCGGCGTAGCGCGTCGCTGGCGGTGGCCGCGCCGGCCCCGCAGGTGCGGCTTTTTGCCCTGGTCGGGACCGCCGGCCGGGGCGTCGCCGTAGCTTCCGCCCCCCTCTGAGCCCGCCCGTTCCCGTTATGGACCTCGACAAGATCCAGCGCCTCCTCGAGATCGTCGCCGAGAGCGGCATGGCCGAGGTGAAGGTCGAAGAAGGCGACTTCCGCCTCACCGTCCGCGCCACGCCGAAGGTGGAGGCCAGCGCCGCGCCGCCCGCGCCCATCCTGATGACGGCGCCCGCCGCCGCACCGGCACCGGCAGCCCCGGCACCGGCCGCTCCCGCGGCTCCGGCCCCGCTGGCGCCCGCCGCCAGCACCTCGGCCGAGCCCGGCTCCGGACCCGGCGAGAGCCTCGTGCTGGCGCCTATCGTGGGCACGTTCTACGAGGCGCCGTCCCCGGAGTCCGGCCCGTTCGTCAAGGTCGGCGACCGCGTCGAGGTCGGGCAGACGCTCTGCATCATCGAGGCGATGAAGCTGATGAACGAGGTGCCCGCCGAGGAGGGCGGGACGATCACGCAGATCCTCGTCCAGAACGGCCAGCCCGTCGAGTACGACCAGCCGCTGTTCGTCATCGAGAAGTGATCCGAGACGCCGCCCCCGCCCCCCGCCGTCCGCATCGCCTCTCATGATCAAGAAAGTCCTCATCGCCAACCGCGGCGAGATCGCGCTCCGCATCATCCGGACGTGCCGCGAGATGGGAATCCAGACGGTCGCCGTGTACTCGACGGCCGACCGCGACTCGCTCCCGGTCAAGTTCGCCGACGAGGCGGTCTGCATCGGGCCGCCGCCGAGTGCCAAGAGCTACCTCCACATCCCGTCGATCATCGCCGCGGCCGAGGTGACGGGCGCCGACGCGATCCACCCCGGCTACGGCTTCCTCTCCGAGAACGCCGAGTTCGCCCGGATCTGCGACGACCACGACCTGACGTTCATCGGCCCCAAGCCCGACACGATCGCCCGGATGGGCGACAAGTCGGTCGCCAAGGAGACGATGGTCGCGGCCGGCGTGCCGGTCGTGCCCGGCTCCGATGGGGCCGTGGCCGACGTGAAGGAGGGACTGGCGGCGGCGCGCGAGGCCGGCTTCCCGGTCATGATCAAGGCCTCGGCCGGCGGCGGCGGGCGCGGCATGCGCATGGCCCGCGACGAGTCCGAGTTCGAGAAGCTGTTTGTGGCGGCCTCGACCGAGGCCACGAACGCCTTCGGCGACGGCCGGCTCTACATCGAGAAGTTCGTCGAGGAGCCGCGCCACATCGAGATCCAGCTCGTCGGGGACGGGCAGGGGACGGTCGTGCACTTCGGCGAGCGCGAGTGCTCCATCCAGCGCCGCCACCAGAAGCTGCTCGAAGAGGCGCCGAGCCCGATCGTCGACCCGGATCTCCGCCAGCGGATGGGCGAGGCGGCCATCGCCGGCGCCCTCGCGGTCGACTACCGCGGGGCCGGGACGGTCGAGTTTCTCGTCGACAAGAACCGGGACTTCTACTTCATGGAGATGAACACCCGGATCCAGGTGGAGCATCCCGTGACGGAGGAGGTGACCGACACGGACCTCATCGAGTGGCAGCTCCGGGTCGCCGAGGGCGAGACGATCACGTCCGGCAACCACCTGCCGCAGGGCTGGTCCATCGAGTGCCGCATCAACGCGGAGGACCCGTTCCGCAACTTCAGCCCCAGCCCGGGCACGATCACGGCGTTCCACAGCCCGAAGGGCCGCGGCGTCCGCTGCGACACCCACGTCTTCGCCGGCTACACCGTCCCGCCGACGTACGACTCGATGATCGCCAAGCTCATCGTGTCCGAGACGACGCGCGACCGGGCCATCACCAAGATGCTCCGCGCCCTCGACGAGTTCATCATCGAGGGCGTCAAGACGACCGTCCCGTTCCACCAGCAGCTCCTCGTGGACGAGCGCTTCCGCGCCGGCGACTTCGACACGAAGTTCCTGGAGCGCTTCGAGCTCACGCCTCCTGCCTAGCCCCCGCCCATGGACTTCCCCGCAGATCTCCGCTACACCAAGGACCACGAGTGGGTCCGCCTCGACGACGACGGCCTGGCGGTCGTCGGCATCACGGACTACGCCCAGAGCGAACTCGGCGACATCGTGTTCGTCGAGATCGAGGCCGAGGGGACCGAGGTCGAGGCCGAGGGCGCGCTGGGCTCGGTCGAGGCCGTGAAGACGGTCTCGGAGCTGTTCGCGCCCCTCGCTGGCACCGTCGAGGAACGCAACGGCGACCGCGACGGCGCGCCGGAGACGGTCAACTCGGACCCCTACGGCGACGGCTGGATGGTCAAGCTCCGCCCGGCGAACCCGGCCGACGTCGACGCCCTCCTCTCGGCCGACGAATACAAGGAGATGATCGGCGCCTAGCGCCGACCGCAGCGAACTTCCAGAGGGTGCCGGCGAGGTCGTCGGCACCCTCGGCGTTTTTCAGAGCCCCCCGGAGCCATGACCCACGAGCTCGTCGTCATCCTCGACTTCGGCAGCCAGACGACCCAGCTGATCGCGCGGCGCGTCCGCGAGGCCGGCGTGTACTGCGAGATCCACCCGTGCACGCTGCCCGCCGACGAGGTTGCCGCGATGGCGCCGAGCGGGCTCATCCTCTCGGGCGGCCCGATGTCGGTCTACGACGAGGGCTCGCCGCAGCTCGACCCGGCGCTGCTGGAGCTCCGCCAGCCGGGCACGGGCGACAAGGTGCCGGTGCTCGGCATCTGCTACGGGCTGCAGGCGCTGGCGCACGCGCTCGGCGGCGGCGTCGAGCCCAGCGCACGGCGCGAGTTCGGGCGCTCGCCCATCGTTTCGCACGAGGAGAACGACCTGTTCCGCGGCGTGCCCGAGGGCACGGTCGTCTGGATGAGCCACGGCGACCACCTCACGCGGCTGCCGGCCGGCTTCCGCGCCGTCGCCTCGACGGACAACGCGCCCATCGCGGCCGTCGCCGCCGAGCCGGACTCAGAGCACGGCAAGGTCTACGGCGTCCAGTTCCACCCGGAGGTGGTCCACACCGACGCCGGGGCGCTCATGCTGCGCAACTTCGTCCGCGAGGTCTGCGGCCTCCGCGGCGACTGGACGACGGGCTCGTTCATCGACGAGAAGGCCGAGGCCATCCGCCAGCAGGTCGGCGACGAGCACGTGATCCTCGGGCTCTCCGGCGGCGTCGACTCGTCGGTCGCGGCGGCGCTGCTGCACAAGGCCATCGGTGACCAGCTGACCTGCGTGTTCGTC
>CAYPVZ010000398.1:0-3744 GCA_964414235.1 uncultured Rhodothermales bacterium
ACGCCCGCGCCGGCCGCCGCCACGAGTCCCCCTCGTCGTCGGAGACGTAGACCACGAACCCTGCCTGACCGTCGCCGGTATCGATGCCGACGACGACGAGGCGGCCCTCGGTCGATCCGCCGTCGGCGGCCCGGGGGGTGAAGCCGGGGAGGAGTTCGAGGGCCTGGTGGTCGTAGTAGCGGACGGACGAGGGGGCGTAGAGGTCGGGGATGACGCGGAAGGTGTCGCCGCCGTCGTCGGAGAGCGCCGCGCCGAGGTAGCCCGCCGTGACGACGCGGCCCGAGCGGAGCGCGACGATCTCGGCGATCTCCATGTTGGTCCTGACGGCGGGGATGTGCCAGGTGGCTGCGCGGTCGGTGCTGTAGCCGAAATCGCCGATGCTTCGGTAGCCCGGGGAGGAGAAGCCGCTTCCGGCGAAGATGCGTCCGGCGTAGGGCGAGCCGGGGGGCGCCTCGGCGAGGCCCGGCCCGCCGTAGAACAGCTCGCCGGTATCGGCCCACGTGCCCTGCGCCCACCTCCGGCCTCCGTCCACAGAACGCTGAGACCCGCCAGCGATGATCGTATCAGGGAGAGGATCATGTGGGTCAAAGAGCAAAATGGCTTTGCCAGCGCCTGTCAGCTTCACAAATATCCATTCCATCGAATTCGAATCTAGATAATAGACATCAGTGTTGCCTATCCATACCGTCGGACTTGATGGGTCTCCAGAAAATGCAAAGGTGCGCGCTTGCTGTTTGGTGGACCCGAGTCGCTCCCACACCGTCGAGTCGGCCAGGGGCCGCCCGGGCGATGGCTGGGCCACTGCCCCGAAGGCCCCTCCCCCCAGGAGCAGGAGCAGGACGACGACACGGGCAGCGGGTGGAGTCATGGCGAGAAGGAAGGGGGCACCGTTGCCCCGTACGGTCATCGGACGATGGAGAAACGCTGGACGGCGGTGCTGGTGCCGCTGCCCGTCGCGGCGCGCAGCCGCACGACGTAGACGCCGGCCGGGAGCGCCGCCAGCGGCACCGTCACCGTGTGCGGGCCGGCGGTGTGGGTACCGTCGGCGACGACGGCCACCTGCCGCCCGAGCGCGTCGAAGACGACGACCGAAATGGGTCCCGCCTCGGAGACATCGAACGAGACCCGCACGCTCTCGCCTGCCGTGCCGCCGGCCGGGTTCGGGACGACGGAGAGCCGTGACGCTACCGGATCCTCACCCTGGGCGTCGACCGAGCCGCCCACTCGCGCCGCTTCCTCCGGGGCGAAGGCATGTGCCGCCTCCACGACGGCTTCGACATCGACCTCCGGGAACGTCGCGGCCACAGCGAGGGCTGCGTCGGCCGCTGCCGGGGCGTCCTCGCGCCCCAGCGCCGCCAGCGTTCCGGCCGTGCACCGGGATGGACGCGGGCTGCCCTTGTCAGCCGAGCTGTGCTGTATCGATTCGAATGAGCGCTTGTCGTGCGTACGTCTCGAGTTCATCGATGAGAACAGCTTGGCGACGCCGAAGCCGGTCAGGGAGACTGCTAATCTCAGTGTCGGCTGTGATGAGCGGGACGATCCGCTTCTCCATGGCCCACGCTGCACCCCACTCCGTCTGGACCCACTCACTCTCCCGGCTGTTCTTGGTACAGAGGACTCAGACCTCCAGGCAACCCAGGAGATGGCTCCGGATTTCGTCCGAGAACTTGTCTCCGCTTTCTGTCGCACGGTTGGCTTTGTACACGTCGAGGCCGGCGCTGGTCAGCCTGCGGTAGACATGCTCGGCGGTCCGGTCATCCTTCTGGGCATAGCTGAGGAACACCTGGTGGGTCCTCCGCTCGGCCCGCTGCTGCTCCAGCTTCCTTCGGACGCGGCGCTTCGTCACGCCACGGACGGACGGATTCGACTTGAGCTTGTCGAAGACGATCCACCCACCCGGCGGTAGTCGCTCACCGTCGAGGTCGTTCATGCCCTCGCCGCCGACGGCGGCCGGCGGAGCGGGAGGTTCCTCGCCTGTCGCATTCGCCCGGTCGTACCGAAACACTTGCCCGTCGCGCTGAACAAGCCGCGGCATCCCGTGGCGGAGCTGGACAGCGTCCGGGAGTTGGTCGATCCAGCGCCGAGCCATGTCGACACACGTCTCCTGGGTCTCGTGAAGGGGGGTGTGGGAAAACGGAGACGCACCGTCGGGGTCTGGACGGACGGCGTTTCCATGCGAATCGTACCGGACGCCCTCATCCTCAATGAGCATCACGATCTGGCCCCGCTCGGACTCCTCCTTACTCTCCAGGGTCCGATGGACGGAACTCCAGATATTGTAGTGGAGCGGGAGCAGGCCGGTGACATACGCGACGAGCCCACAGCTGTTGTCGGCGCCGCCGAACCGCCGGTAGGAAATCGAGACCTCGAAGAACTGGCGGCGCAGGTGCTCCGGGATGATCGCGACCCGGAGGTGGAGGTAGCGCGTATCGAGGCTGGCGTAGGCGACGGAGGGCGCGAGCTGCATCGGGGCGCTCCCCAGCACCCCCTCCTCCGCCGGCGTCTTCTCGGTGCGGTGGCCTTCGGCGTGGAGGATTGCCAGGAATGGGCTTCCGTGGACCGGAGTGACGAGACCTCTCCCTTCCGACCGGAATTCGATCGGCTTGTAGACCCAGGGAGGTGGTCCGTCGGCGCCTGTGCGTCTCCGACCGGCCTCGGCCACCCGGTAGAAAAAGTGGAGGGCCGTGTTGACGTCGACGGTCACTGCGTCTTCGAGCTCGCGGCCGAGGTCTCGGTCCGTGAACAGGGCGTCTGAACAGTTCTCCATGAGCCCTCGCCTCAACTGCTTGAACTCATCATCCCTTTCATCAGTATCCTTGCTATAATCTATATCACAGTGCCTAACATAGTACTTTTTGTCTCTATCAAATTCTCGAAGCCCTCGGTCTCCAGGCAGAACGACATAGAAGCTCCAGACCTCGTAGCGATAGGCTGTGCGCACGCTCTCGGACTGCACGATGGAGATCCCTTTCTCGGCGAGATACCGACTGACCGTCTTGATCATCTCCGGCCGGTGCGTGATGTAGAGCGTCAGGCGGGCCGACCGATTCCAGCGAGGGTACGGGACCGGGCTCAGGACGAGGTCGTGTCGCATCCGGACCCTGTCGTAGGTCCTGCCAAATCGTTCACTTTCTCCCGAAACGCGGGGGTAGTACACACCATGCAGAGTCCCCTCGCGCTGGACCAAAGGATATTCCAGAAGCTCAGGAGGGAACGAGATGGCTCCGTCGCGATCGATGTAGCTAAGACCTCCATGAACCATGACCATTCCCGTTGTGAGCCCGACCAATATAGCACTATCGGATCCCCTATCCGCTAGCCATCCACCAATTGCCAGTTCCAGAGGCCGGGTTGCCGACGACGGAGCAGCTCGTAGAGATGCAGGACGAACTGCTTCTCGAGAGACGTAGGGTCCCCGCTTCGACAAGGGGGGGCGTCCGTATGCCTGTTGCGTTACTCCGTCCGCCTCGGGGCCGAGGCGGGGGCGCCACGATTCCATGACTACTACCGCCAGTGTGCCCTCGACGCGCTGGCGGTAGTAGTCGGCGGGAGGCCCGCGGAGGTCCGCCATGGCGGCAGCCACGGGGTCGGGGCGAAACGAGGGCGCCCGCCTCGGTGCGTCAGACCGAGGCGGGCGCCGCCATTTCCTCCTGGGCGACGGCTATCGAACGACGGTCAGCGCGCGCGACAGGAGCGCGGCCCCGTCGGCCGCCACTCGGATCACGTACACGCCCGGGGCGAGGG
>CAYPVZ010000399.1:0-3740 GCA_964414235.1 uncultured Rhodothermales bacterium
GCGCTGAACGGGATCGTGATCCTCGGCGGCGTGGTCGCGCTCCTCGTGCTCCTGTTTTGATGGACCGGCTCCAGCCCATTCTTCGATTCCTCCGCCGCCGGTTCGAACGCGGCGTGCCGTACGGCCTCGCCTTCACGGTGGCGTTCCTTGCCGTCGCCGGCGCCGTCTGGGGCTTCTTCGCCGTCGTTGACGCGTGGACCGAGCAGGAGCACCTCGCCCGCCTCGACGGCGTCGCCCACGACGTCATCTACGGTCTGCTCGGCCGCTCGCCGCGGCTGGGCCTGACCGTCACGTGGTTTGGCAACAACACGACGATCATCGGGTTCGTCGTCGTCACCGCGCTGGCGCTCGTGCTGGCGCGGCGCTACTGGGCCGCGTTCCGCGTTGCGTTCGCGTCGGGCGTGGGCGGCCTTGTGGCGCTCGGCCTCAAGGCGCTGTTCGCGCGCGACCGGCCGATGGAGCAGGTGATACCGGCGCACGGCTACAGCTTCCCGAGCGGCCACGCCTTCGCCTCGACCGTCTTCTACGGGATGCTGATCTACCTCGTGTGGCGGTTCACCGAGAAGCGCTGGGCCCGCGCGCTGGCGACGGTCGCCGGCGTGCTCGTGATCCTCATGGTGGGGCTCTCGCGGGTCTACCTCAACGTCCACTTCCTGACCGACGTCGTCGGCGGGTGGCTGTCGGGGACGGCGTGGCTGGTCGCCAGCCTGCTGCTGGTCGACGTCGTCGAGACGCGCTCGCGGAGCCGGCACGAGCAGGCCGAGGAGCGCGCCCGGCCCAGCGACGCCGACCCCCAGCCGCACGCCGGGACGGGCGTGCGCTGAGAACCGCCCGTCGCCACGGCCGCCGTCAACTCTCCACCGGTTCGAAGCGCCAGTACATGTGGGAGTTGTTGAAGTCGGGCTCGCGGTGGTCGGCGTAGACCCGGTTGCCGCTGCCGTCGAGGGCGAACCCGGTCTTGACGTGGCGGAGGAGGAACCGGTCCGTCTCGAAGGCCCCGTTCTGTTTGCGCTCCCTGTCTGGCTTGGGCGCGAGGACGACATGCCACATCATGTTCTCGTTCGTGTGATCGCCGGGGTTCAGGTACACGTTGCCTTTCCCCAGCTCGCCCTGAATGACGCCGTCGAGAACCCCTCCGCTTGCTGCGTTGATCACCATGAGCGAGGCCGACGTGCCGGTGCCGACCTTGAAGATCGTCCACTGCTGCATGGATGGCTTCAGGCGGAAGTCCGTGCGTCGGTGCTCGTTGCCGACGGCGTACAGCACGGTGTAGAACGTCTCGCTGTCGTCGTGCTTGTCATAGAGGTAGACCTGCGGAGGGGGGACGCTCGCGTGGCGGTTGCCGAGGAACACGCTCTGGGACTGGGCCGCTCCCTCCGCATAGCCCGTGAGGTACTTCCCCGAGACGTCGTGGACGATGCGGAACACGGTCTTTTCCTTCTCGAACGCATCCAGCCGGTCCGCGACGCTCTGGGCCGAATCGGTGATGGAGCTGAAGAGGTCCTCGATCCGCTCGATCTCAGAGTCCATGAGGGGGAGGTCCGTGGCCTCTTCCGGGTTCGCAAGGCGGTGCGCGCACTCGGCGCGGAGCACTAGGCTGAGGGCGAGCTGCACCCGGAGGTGGTCCATGACGGGGACGATCCGGTCGAGGTAGGCATAGACCGAGATGGGCTTGCGCAGCAGCAGGTCCGAGTAGTCGCGGAGGAAGGGCTTCAGGGAGGGGACGTGCTCGTGACGAAAGGCACGGATCATGCGCCGGGCCCGTTCGGAGACGCCGTTCTCGAGGCTCAGGATGTAGCGGCAGACGCGCTGGATGTCGGCCTCGGAGCCGCCGGGCTCGGCGACCTGATCGGCGAACAACTCGGCGAGGTGCGTGAGGTCGTTGCTGGCCCGGTTGTAGTCGTAGAAGATCTGCCGGACCTCGATGCTGTCGACGGCCGTGATGACGTCGCGGAGCTTGGCATCCATCGTGCCGAGCCGCGCGTCGATGTCGGAGAGCGTCGGGCCCGCCCCCAGCAGGGCGTCCTTGAGTTTCCGAGCGCCGGGGCTGGTTGCTTCGCGGAGCGCGAGCTTTAGCACTTCCTTTCCGACGACGCTGAACAGCTTACTCCAGGGAGATTCGAGAGACATGGCCGGGTGAGGGGAGAAATCCTGACGCTACGAATCTGTGTGCGATGCAATCAAGTGGCAAGGGGGCGATTGGGGGAATTGATTTTGGTTCCGGGGGAAGCGGTTGATGGAGGCCTGGTCCCGATGGGTGCTGTTCCGTTCTTTCGTCTCCACTTTGCTTGTGGGTATTCGGTAGCGGCCACGCAGACGTGAGAATGGGAAACGATGGCGCTGGCGCACGAGGCCGCGTCAGGCTGCCCTGCGGCTGGCGGCGGAGGCCGAACCCACGCCTCGCCGGTCGCTACGAAGACGCAGGTCCAGGCCATGGTCGATTGAAAGACGGGGAAACCGGTCCCCGCGCTCCGCTGGCGGTGCGCCTCGGCGGGACCAGCACGCCGGACCCCGCGTAGCTTCGGCCCCCCCTCGTTCCGAGCACGCCCCATGGCCGGCTATCCCCACGACGACATCGAACCCCGCTGGCAGAGCTACTGGCGAGACCACGTGACCTTCCGCCAGCCCGGCCCCGGCGACGACGGCTTCGACGCCTCGAAGCCTGGCGTGTACGTGCTCGACATGTTTCCCTATCCCTCGGGCGCCGGCCTCCACGTGGGCCACCCGGAGGGCTACACGGCGACCGACATCGTCGCGCGGGCACGCCGGATGCAGGGCTACAACGTGCTCCACCCGATGGGCTGGGACGCATTCGGGCTGCCGGCCGAGCAGGCCGCCATCCGCGAGGGCATCCACCCGCGCGTGACCACCGAGCGCAACGTCGCCACGTTCCGCCGCCAGCTCCAGCGCCTCGGCTTCAGCTACGACTGGGACCGCGAGGTCGACACGACGGACCCGAGCTACGTCAAGTGGACGCAGTGGATCTTCCTCAAGCTGTACGAGAAGGGGCTGGCCTACGAGGCGTTCGCGCCGGTGAACTGGTGCCCCGAGCTGGGCGCGGTCCTCTCCAACGAGGAGGTCGTCGACGGCAAGAGCGAGATCGGCGGGCACCCGGTCGTCCAGGTGCCGATGCGCCAGTGGATGCTGCGGATCACGAAATACGCCGACCGGCTGCTGGACGGGCTCGACGACCTCGACTGGCCCGAGTCGGTCAAGGCCATGCAGCGCAACTGGATCGGGCGGAGCGAGGGCGCCGAGGTCGACTTCGGCGTGTTTGGATTTCCGCAACTGAACATCCGGGTGTTCACGACGCGGCCGGACACGCTCTTCGGCGCTACCTACATGGTGCTCGCCCCCGAGCACCCGCTCGTGGACGACATCGCGAGCGAGGGGCAGGCCGAGGCCGTCCGCCAGTACGTCGAGGCGACCGCCCGCAAGACCGAGCGCGACCGGATGGAGCAGAAGGCCAAGACGGGCGTGTTCACCGGGGCCCACGCCGTGAACCCGGTCAACGGCCAGAAAATCCCCGTCTGGATCGCCGACTACGTCCTCGCGGGCTACGGGACGGGCGCCATCATGGCCGTGCCGGCCCACGACGCGCGTGACTTCGAGTTCGCGCAGGTCCACGGCCTCCCGATCCGCCCGGTGGTCCGTCCGCCGGCCGAGTGGCTGGCGGCCCACGCCGGCCCCGACGTCCCGACGGACCTCGAGGCCGACCTGCTGTTCGGCAGCTACAGCGA
>CAYPVZ010000400.1:0-3726 GCA_964414235.1 uncultured Rhodothermales bacterium
GCGTCCTCGTAGGCCGCCAGCTCGGCACCGTCGACGCCGTCGAGCCCGGCGCGCAGGGCGGCCTCGTCCGTCACGCCGGAGTCGTCCGGGGCGGTGATGGTGAGGACGAGGCCCTCTGTGGCGACGAGCTCCCCGGCGACGGCGTTGACCTCGTCGAGCGTGATCGTCGGGAGGTACGCTTCGGCGAGCGAGAGCTGGGTCTGCGGCGCGACGACGGGCTGGTCTTCGAGGAACGCGTCGACGTAGGCGCCGGCCAGGCCGCGGCTCTCCTGGTTCTCGGCCTCCGCCACGGCCGACTGCGCCGCGCGGAGCAGGTCGGCCTTCTGGCGTTCGACCTCGCTGGCCGTGAGGCCGAACCGCCGGGCGCGCTCGGCCTCCTCGGCCAGCACGCGGACGGTCTCGTCGATCTGCCCCGGCTTGGCGACGCCGATCAGCTGCGCCGCGCCGACGGTGCGCACGAGGTTGCCGCTGGCGGCGGCCGAGAAGGCGAACGGCGCGTCGGGCTGGCGCTGGATCTCGGCGAGCCGCTCGCGGAGCGCGCCGTAGAACAGGGCCTCCACGAGCGCCTCCCGCGCGTCGCCGTAGGTCGTCGTGGTGGCCGGGTCGCCGCGGTACATCAGGCGGACGAGCGAGAACGGCGCCTCGGGGTCGGTCGCGATGGCGACCTCGGTCGGGCCGCCGGTCGGGACCGAGTAGACGGTCCGCTCGGCCTCGCCGCTCGGGTTCGTGAGGTCTGCGAACCGCTCGCGGAGGGTGGCCTCGACCGCGTCTACGTCGACGTCGCCCACCACGACGACGGCCATGAGGTCGGGGCGGTACCACGTCCGGTAGAACCGTCGGATGGTCTCCGGCGGCGCCGTCTCGATGACCTCCGGCGTGCCGATGGGCAGGCGCTCGGCGTAGCGCGAGCCGCCGAAGAGGACCGGGTAGATGGTCCGGTTCATGCGCTCGCCCGCGCCCTGCCCGAGCCGCCACTCTTCGAGGACGACGCCGCGCTCGCGCTCGATGGCGGAGTCCGCCAGCGCCACGCGGCCGGCCCACTCGCGGAGCACGTCGAGGCCGGTCGAGAAGACCGTCGCCGAGTCGGTCGGCACCTGGAGCATGTAGACCGTCTCGTCGAACGACGTGTAGGCGTTGAGGTCCGGCCCGAAGCGCGTGCCGACGGACTCGAGGTAGCGGACGAGCTCGGCCTCGCCGAAGCGCTCGGTGCCGTTGAAGGCCATGTGCTCCAGGAAGTGGGCCAGGCCGCGCTGGTCGTCGTCTTCGAGCACGCTGCCGGCGTCGACCGCCAGCCGGAGCTCGGCGCGGCCCTCGGGCTCGGTGTTGTGGCGGACGTAGTAGCGGAGCCCGTTCGCCAGCGTGCCCTGCCGGACGGCCGGGTCGAACGGGAGCGGGTCGGCGGGCGCGGGCTGCGCGAGCAGCGCCGGCGCGGCGAGGAGGGCGAGGAGCGCCGCGAGGAGCGGGCGGCGGCCAGGGCGTGGGATCATGGGCGGAACTCCGCGCAGGGCGGATCACATGGAATGGACACCGAAAGAATACCATCAATCCCCTCCGTGGCCGACGCCGCACAGGGGCATCCGGATGAATCCCGGGGTCCGGAATCCAACCGTTCCCGTCGGGACAGGCTCCGCGCGCGCGGCCGCCGGGCGTCGCGTTCCGCCTCCTCGTCGCTCTGTGTCTGAGGCCGAGGCGGTGGGTTAGTCCGGCCGCTTCGATGTGACGAGGAGCCCGGTGCCGGTCGCATTGTCGGCCCGCAGGTCGACGGCGTTGAGCGCCACGCCGACCGGACCGGCCGGGATGTAGTAGGCGGCCACGAGCGGGGCCAGCCAGCGGCTGGCGGAGAGCATCTGGATGGGCCACTTGACGAGCAGCCGCCACGCGACTGACCCGACCGGCCCGTACGTGTAGACCTCCTCGATCACCTCCAGGCCGGCCGTCTCCAGCTTCTCGGCCAGCTCCGCCAGCGGGTAGCCGTCGCGGACGTGCTCGCCGATGAAGCTCTCCTCGCCCGCCTCGGTGACGCCGCTGCCGCCCTGGTCGCTCGGCGTGTTGACGAGCAGGAGCCCGCCCGGCTTCAGCGTCGCGCGGACGTTGCGGAAGACGGCCCGGTCGTCCTCGATGTGCTCCATCACATCGACGGAGAGCGCGAGGTCGAACGCGTCGGCGTACTCCAGCGGCAGCGTGAGGTCGGCCCGCTCGAAGGCGACGCGGGCGGCGTAGGGCGTCTGCGCCATGAACGCCTGGGCGCGCTCCAGGTAGTCGTCCTTCACGTCGACGGCGGTGACCTCGACGTTGGGGAACGTGTCGACGAGCCAGTAGGCGTACTGGCCGAAGCCCGTCCCGGCGTCGAGCACGCGGACCGGCCGGTCGCCCATGGCCTCGATCCGCTGGCGGAGCGCGCGGCGGACGTACCACGACCGGAGGAAGACGGTGTCGAGCAGGCGGTAGAACGCCTTCGTGCGGGCCGGCGACTTCCAGAAGAAGCCGCCCAGTCGGTCCTTGACCGGGTCGTAATCCACGGATCCTGGGTCGATGCGCGGTCAGGTTACGCGTAGGGCCTTCCCGACGGCGCCCGAGTTCGGTGAATGTGAAGCGGTCGCTCCGAGGCGTCAGGGCGCGGCGCGTTCCAGGATCCAGTCGGCGGCCTCCCGGAGGCTCGGTGCCACGAGATCGGCCGGGACGCCCTCGCCCTGCTGGCGGCCGTGGCCGGTCTCGACGAGCACGGCGCGCATCCCGAGCGCGCGGGCCGGAATGAGGTCCGTGGCCTTGTCGCCGACCATGAACGAGCGCGCGGCGTCGAGGCTGAGGTCACGGATGGCCTGATCGAACATGCCCGTCCCGGGCTTCCGGTCGGCGTGCTCGACGGTGTAGCGCTCCACCACGCCGTCGGGGTGCGTCGGCGCGTAGTAGACCGCGTCGACGCGGGCGCCGGCCTCCGCCAGCCGTGCGTGCATCCACGTGTGGAGCGTCTCGACGTGGGCCTCGGTGTAGTAGCCGTGCGCGATGCCGCCCTGGTTGGTCACGACCACCACGACGAGGCCCGCGGCGTTGAACCGGGCGATGGCCTCGCGCGCGCCGTCGATCCAGACGAAGTCCTCCACCTGGTGGACGTAGCCCGCGTCTTCGTTGATGGTCCCGTCGCGGTCGAGGAAGACGGCGGCTCGCATGGCGCTACCCGAACAGGTCGTGCTCGATGAGCCCGCAGAGGACGTGGCCGCAGAGCGCGTGGCCTTCCTGGATGCGCGGCGTGTCGTCGCTGGGGATGCCGATCCAGACGTCGCAGAGCTCGGCCATGGTGCCGCCGCCCGCGCCCGTGAACCCGACCGTCTGGGCGCCGCGCTCGGCCGCGGCCCGGAGGCCGCGGACCACGTTCGCCGAGGTACCGCTCGTCGAGATCCCGATGGCGACGTCAGTCGGGCCGGCCATGCTGGAGAGGGGGCGGGCGAAGACCTCCTCGTAGCCGTAGTCGTTGGCGATGGCCGTCAGCTGGGAGCTGTTGGCCGTGAGCGCGAACGCCGGCAGCGACGGCCGCTCGAAGGCGAACCGGCCGGAGAGCTCGGCGGCCCAGTGCTGGGCGTCGGCCGCGGAGCCGCCGTTGCCGAAGAACAGCAGCTTGCCGCCGCGCGCCACGGCCTCGGCCGCGAGCTCGACCAGCCGGGCCAGCGGCTCGCCGGCGACGCCGCGGGTCGCGGCGAAGACCGCGTCGTGCTCCGCCAGCTCGTTCGC
>CAYPVZ010000401.1:0-3700 GCA_964414235.1 uncultured Rhodothermales bacterium
GCCGTCGCCCGGCTCCTCGCCGAAGAGCAGGTCCTCCAGCGCGAAGGCGGCGCCTACCCGACGCTGACCGGTCACTTCGTCAACCTCGGCGAAGCGGAGATCTCGTCGGCCGACGTGTTTGTGACGCTCTACGACGCTGACAACCAGCCGCTCGACGACGTGATGGTCCAGGTCCAGAACGTAGCCGCGGGCGACTCGGCGCGGTTCGAGCGCCGACTCGACCTTCAGGCCAGCGGAGCGAAATTGAAGTACATCGGCGTCAACTAGGCGCGGTCAGCCGGCGCGGCGGGCGTGCTCTTCGAGCAGCGGCGCCGCCAGTGGGACGGCGCGGGCGATGTAGTGCGCCAGCAGCGTTCGCCGCTGGTGATCGTCGAGGTCGGCATGGCGGCCGGTCCGGCGCAGCCGGTCGGCGCGGGCGTGGTAGAGCGCGAGAGCCGCGGCGACGGAGACGTTGTAGCTCTGAACGAACCCATCGAGTGGGAGGATAAGGGCGGCGTCGGCAGCCTCCTGCATGGCCTCGCTCACGCCGTCGCGCTCGGCACCGACGACGAGGGCCGTCGGGACCGAAAAGTCCCAGGCGCCGATGGGCAGCGCATCGCCGCGGAGAGCGGTCACGGCGACTTTCCCGCCGCGGGCGTGGACCCAGCGGACGTAGGCGGCCGGGTCGTCCCAGGCCTTCAACTCCACCCATTTGTGGGCGCCCTGGCTGGCGCGCGTGAGCGCCCGGCGGTCAGAGACTGACAGGTCCTCGTCGCCGCGCACGGCCTGCTCTGCGATGGCCGCGGCGTCGCCCTGGAGTCCGACGACGTGGGCCGCGCCGAAGCCCAGCCCCTCTGCGCTGCGGAGCACCGCGTTGACGTTGCCGGGATCGACGAGCCCTTCGAGGACGGGCACGACGCCAAAGGCGCGCGCGACCACGACGGCCGCCAGCCGGGCGGCGCGCTCGTCGGAGAGGTACGGAGTGAGAACGTCGAGGACCGTCTCGGTCTGGTACGTCGTGTCGCCGACGGGAACGGTCTCGGGGAAAGGGAAAAACAACGACATGGCAGTGCGGGAATCCGGGAGACTAGGGACCGGACACGAAGAGGGCGAGCCTCCCGGTCCGTCTCCACCGGCTTCTCTCCGTTGGGTGTCGGGCCTGAAGAGTAGCTTGGCCGCCCCGATTCCTGCCGGTGATGCTCCGCGCTGCTCCGTTCGTCTTCGCTGTCGCCCTGCTCACGCTCCCGGCCTGCCGGGACGCGTCCGAATCCCCAACAGACGGCCTCACGACGGCGGAGGCTGTGGCTGACCGGGCCCTCGACCGCTTCGAGGCAAACGTCGGCCGGGTGGACGGCTTCACAGCCGTCGCCGACGGCGCCGAGGCTCGCTACACCATCACCGACGACACGACAGGCATCGAGACCTTCCAGGTGGAACTCGTGCCGCCGGACGCGCCCTCGGCCCCGCTGCTGGCGATCCTCGTCCCCAACGTTCGCCTGCTGGCGAAAGGGCTGCGCCGGGCCGATTTCGGGGGCCTTGTGACTCGTGACGGTCGCCGCGCCTACGTCCTCTCGACCGACAATCCTGCCGCGGTGCTGGGAGGCGCCGGACCCTCCGCTCCCGCCTCGCCCGGCCAGGAGTTTCGCACCTACGTCGACGCGGAGACGTTCGACGTGATCGAGCTCTTCCAGAGCTTCACGACCGACTCGTTGAGTGCGCCACTGACGCAGCGGTTCATTTACAGCGACTTCCAGACGGTCGACGGCCTTGCACTCCCGCGCCACGTCCGGGTGATTCGGACGGGTCTAGAGGCTCTGATTCCGCTCGAAGAGCGAATGGTCCAAGAAGGAGAGCTCGGCATGCAGCGGCAGGCGCTCTCGCAGCGGCCCGCCAGCCCGGAGAGAGATGCCCGCCTTGCCCAGATCGACGCGGAGCTCCGTCGGTTGCATGATGGCGTCGATGAAGTCAACCTGGACGTCGAAGCGGTCCGCGTTGGGCAGCCCGCAGGATCGGAATAAATCGTGTGCCGCGCTCCGGCGGGGGGCGTCAGACGCCGTCGTCAGCGCTGCCAGACCGTGCGGGGATGCGCCAAGTCTGAGGGTGACCTGAGGGATGCCTGTATGAGGGCTAGGAGCTGTTCAAGGGATGTGACGAGAGGCGGAACGCATTGGAAATGCGGGACAACCGGCCGATGCCGAGGGTTCTGACCGCCCTCCCACCACCGTCCCCTCGATGCGCACCTTCATCGCCGCCGCGGTTCTCATCGCTCTCGGCCTTGCCATCTCCGCCTGCGACTCTTCCGCCGGCAACGCCACGGTCCGCCTCAACGTCCGCATGACGGACGCCCCCTTCCCGTTCAACCTCGCCGAATCGGCCGACGTCACGATCACTCGGATCGAGCTGCTGGCGGCCGAAGAGGATGGCGACGCCACGACCGACACGTCGAACGCCGAGCCCGTCCGCGACCGGATCGTGCTTTACGACGGTGCGCCCGTCGCACTCAACCTGCTCGACCTCCGAGACGGCGTCGACACGCTGCTCGTCCAGGGCGTCTCGATCCCGGCCGACGGCTCCTATAACCGGCTCCGGATCTACGTCGGTGAGGACGCGAGCGTCACGTTCACCGACGGGACGGTCTACGACCTCAAGCTCCCGAGCGCCCAGCAGAGCGGCATCAAGGTGGCCCTGCCGGCCTACGACGCCAGCGACGCCGACGGCGAGGCCATCGACGTTCTCCTCGACTTCGACGTCGAGCAGTCGTTCGTGACGCGCGGCAACCCGGGCTCGCCCGGCTTCCAGGGCTTCCTGTTCAAGCCGGTGCTGGAGGTCGAGTCGTTCCGGATCGTCCGAGACACGACCGCGGCCGACACGACGAGCACCGTCGGCTGAGCCCTCCGCTCGGTCACACGACGCCCCCGGCCGGAGAGATCCTGCCGGGGGCGTGTGCGTTCGTTCCGGGCTGGCGACGAGCGTCGCCAGCGTGTCAGGCGCCGACTTCTTCGATGGTCACGGACTCCATCGTGTCACCCTGACGGACGGCGTCGACCACGTCCTGGCCTTCGACGACCTTGCCGAAGACCGTGTGGCGGCCGTCGAGGTGCGGCTGGGGGCTGTGCGTGATGAAGAACTGCGAGCCATTCGTGTTGGGGCCGGCGTTGGCCATCGAGATCACGCCGGTCTCGTGGCGGAGCGGGTTGCCGGCCGTCTCGTCCTCGAAACGGTAGCCCGGGCCGCCGGTCCCGTTGCCGGACGGGTCGCCGCCCTGGATCATGAAGTTGGGGATCACGCGGTGGAACGAGAGCCCGTCGTAGAACCCGTCACGGGCGAGCGTGACGAAGTTGTTGACGGTCTTGGGCGCGTGCTTCGCCTGGAGGTCGAGGACGATGTCGCCCCGGGTGGTAGAGATCGTGGCGCGGTAGGCCGCGTCCGGGTCGATCTGCATGGAGGGCGGGGCGTCGTACTGCTTGGGCATGGGTCGGAAGAGGAGAGGGAGGGAAAGAGACTGGATCGGAAGCGGGACGTTCCGCTAGCCGGCGAGCTCCGTCGCGGCTTGTTCGAGGTCGCTGCCCGCCGTGAACTGGCGGGTCGCGAGGTCGGCGTAGAGGCCGCCGGCCGCGACGAGCTCGGCGTGCGTGCCCGGCGCGACGACGCGGCCGTGGGCGCGGACTACGCTCCGGGCGGCGTCGCGGACGGTCGCCAGGCGGGGCGCGATGACGAACGC
>CAYPVZ010000402.1:0-3678 GCA_964414235.1 uncultured Rhodothermales bacterium
GAGCACGCCGCGTCGGCTGAAGAGGAGCACGTCGGCCGCCGTCAGGTTCTCGGCGACGACGACGCGGTCGGGGTCGATCCTCGAGACCGCGCGGCCCTGCTGGAGGTTGCGGAGGACGCGGTTCTGGACATCGAGGAAGTCGGCCGCACGCTCGCGGAGCACGGCGTTCGTGCTCGCCTCCAGCCGTCGCCGGTGCTCTTCGAGGATGGTCTGGACGGCCCAGCCTGCCCCCCGATGCCGCTCGCGGACGTGCGCGATGACGGCGTCGTAGAACTGGGAGTCGCGCAGGATCAGCGTCTGCGCGAGGAAGATGTCGGCCGAGGTGCCGCCCAGCTTCTGGTCGGCCACGACCGAGATCTTCTTCAGCTCGCGCTCGCTCCGGGCGACGGCCCGCTCAAACCGGTCGACTTCAGCCTCGACCTCGTCCGCCGCCAGTTCCTCGCGCTCGGCCTGGTAGGCGCCGGCCGCGTAGAGGTACGCGGGCCCGACGGCCACGCCGGGCGCCACGCCGATCCCTTCGACCCGTCGCTCGGGCCGCTCAGGACGGTCGTCAGGGGGCGGTGGGCTGACCAAGGCTCGCAGAAGGTGGGACGTCGCTCGAACGAGCGCGCTTACATCGCCTCGCCGAAGCCGCGCTCGAAGAGGGCTTCGAGGGCGTCGGCGGCCTGCTCCTCGTCGGGCCCCTCGAAGAGGAGCTCCAGCGTCGAGCCCTGCTCGGCCGCCAGCGTCATGACGCCGATGATGCTCTTGCCGTTGATCTCGTAGCCGTCCTTGCGGATGAAGAACTCGGACGTGAAGCGCGCGGCCTCGCGGACGATCATGGACGCCGGGCGCGTGTGGACGCCGGCGCGGTTGCGGATGGTGACCTCGCGGGTGATCATGCGGAGCGCTTAGAGGCGGCGGGAGGCCAGCCCGAGGGCGAGCTGGCGGAGGGCGTCGGCGGCGGGGCCATCGGGGAGCACGTCGAGTGCGGCGCGGGCGTCGGCCGTGTAGCGGGCCACGGCGTCGACCGCCGCGTCCAGTACGCCGATCTGCGCGAGGCGTTCGCGCGCCTCGCCGACGCGGTCGCGTGCAAGACCGCCGTCGAGGATCTCGGCCAGCCACGCCGCCTCCGGCTCGGCCTCGCGGGCCTTGAGCACGAGGTACGTCCGCTTGCCCGCCACGAGGTCGCCGCCGATGGGCTTGCCGAAGGTCTCGGGGTCGGCCGTGAGGTCCAGCAGGTCGTCCTGGATCTGGAACGCGCGGCCCAGCGCTCGGCCGGCGTCGCGGAGCGACTCGACGGCCGAATCGTTGGCGCCACCGATGATCGCCCCCAGTTCGACCGCCAGTTGGAGCAGCGCGCCCGTCTTTCGGTCGATCATGTCGAGGTACTCGCCGACCGTCACATCGCCGCGGCGCTCGAAGGCCATGTCGAGCGTCTGGCCCTCGCAGAGCCGGGCCGTCATCCGGTAGTGCGCGGCCATGAGACGCGGCACGTCGCCGGTGCCCGCCTGGGCGACGAGGTCGGCGGCGAGGCCCATCAGCAGGTCGCCCGCCAGGATCGCCGTCGGTACGTCCCAGCGCTCGTGGACCGTCGGCCGCCCGCGCCGGGTCGCCGCGTGGTCCATGAGGGCGTCGTGGACGAGCGTGCAGTTGTGGAAGACCTCGACGCCGAGGGCCGCCGGCAGCGCCCGCTGGCGGGCGTCGTCGCCGCCGAAAGCCTCGGCCGCCAGCAGCACGAGCGCCGGGCGCACGCGTTTGCCACCGCCCGCCAGCACGAAGCGGACGGGGGCGTAGAGCCCATGGGGCTCCTCGGGCAGGTCGAGCGCTGCGAGGGCTGCGTCGATCTCGGAGGCGACGTCCAGTCGAGCCGTCATGCTAGATCCCGTCGAGCCCACGCTCCTGCGCGAGGGCGTCCTGCACCCGACCCTCGACCTCCTCCAGCGTGCCGGTCCCGTCGATCTCGAAGTAGCGCACGTGGCCTCGGAGGTACGCCTCGACGGGCTCGGTCTCCTCGTGGTAGACCTCCAGCCGGTGGCGGATGGCCTCCGGCTGGTCGTCGGCGCGGTGGACGAGCCGGTCGGCAGGTACATCGTCCGGCGGTGGGTTGAAGTCGAGGTGGTAGATGGCGCCGGTCTCGCGGTCGGTGCGGCGGCGCGAGAGGCGCTGGACGACGTCTTCGTCCGGCACCTGGAGGCTGATCACGGCGTCGAGCGGCGCATCGGCCTCCGCCAGGTGCTGGATGAGCCACTCCGCCTGCGGGACCGTGCGCGGGAAGCCATCCAGCACGAACGACTCGCGCGCGAGCTCCGCCAGCTTCTCGGCGACGATGCCGTTCGTGACGTCGTCCGGGACGAGTTGGCCCTGTTCGAGCAGCGCGCTCACGTGCTTGCCGAGCTCGGTCTGGTCGCGGATGGCGGCGCGGAAGAGGTCACCGGTCGAGAGGTGGGCGAGGCCCTGGGCCTCGGCGAGGCGCTTGGCCTGCGTGCCCTTGCCGGCCCCCGGCGGGCCGAAAAACGCGAATCGCATCGAATGGCGGAAGACGAGGTCGGAAGATAACCGGGCCGGCTAGGCCGCGTCCGGCTCGGGCCAGCCGGCACTGGCGGCGGCGGCGGCAACTCCCTTCTCCGTCTCGACGATGCGCGCCGTTGCCACCTCCGGGTCGTGCTCGAAGACGACCGTCCACTCCTCGCGTGCGGCGTCGGCGAGGAGGCGTTCTTTCTCGCGGATGGTGTCGAGCGGTTCGACGTCGTAGGCCATCCCCCACAGCAATGGAACGTGCGCCGACGTCGGCACGAGATCGGCGGCGTAGAAGACCGAGTGCTCGCCGTCGGTAATGCGCGGGAGCTGCTGGCCGCGCGTGTGGCCGTCCACGAGGTGGAGCACGACGTTCTCGAACGGCGACGCCTCCGAATCGAGGAGCACGAGGCGACCGGAAGCTTCGAGCGGGTCCAGATTCTCCTTCAGGAACGACGCCTCTTCGCGGACGCTTTCATGCGCCCAGCGCCAGTGCGCCTTCTGGACGTAGTGGTCCGCCTCCGGGAACGTGAGGACGAGGGTGCCACTGGCGGTCCGCGTCGTCGCGCCGCCGGCGTGGTCGAAGTGGAGGTGCGTCAGGAGCACGTCCGTCACGTCCTCCGGCGCGACGCCGAGCGCCGCCAGCGACCCTTCCAGCGTCGAGTGCGCGTGGTCGATCCCGTAGATCGCCTCGAACTTGGCGTCGCTCTTCGTGCCGACCCCGGTGTCGACCAGGATCGTCCGGCCGTGGCCGCGCAGCAAAAGGCAGCGCATGGCGAGCGGGATCCGGTTTTTGTCGTCCGGCGCGATGCGGCGCTCCCAGAGCGGGCGCGGGACGATGCCGAACATGGCGCCGCCGTCGAGCCGGAGCCGGCCGGCCTCGACGAAATCGATCTGGTAGCCTGCGAGGGTCATGCGAGGTCGGGGTCGCGCTGGCGGTGCGCGCCGCCAGCAGGGCGCTCAGGCGTCGTTGTCGGTCCCGCCGAGTTCGGGGAAGCCGGTCGCGTGGCCGTCGCCGCGGGCGCGGTCGCGGAGCGTCTTGGCCTGTTCGAGGCGAACGAGCAACCCGCCGAGGTGCTCCGAGAGGTAGCGGATGCGGTCGCCCTCGCAGGCCATCTCCAAGAGCGCCTGCTTGTCGGCGAGGTCGAGCCCGGCGTTGCGCCCGATGACGAAGGAGATGGG
>CAYPVZ010000403.1:0-3673 GCA_964414235.1 uncultured Rhodothermales bacterium
GCCGGGGCGTCGTTGCCCTGGGCCGCGGCGAGGGCCTTCAGCATCAGCGCCGAGACGTAGCCGCGGTTGAAGAGCGTCGGGAAGGCGCGGTAGGCCGCCGCCAGCTCGCGCTTCTCGGCCTGGATCGCCGCCATCTCGTCGATGAGCGCGGTGGCCTCCGGGCTGGCGGCGCGGAAGGCGCGCTCGGCCGCGGCGCGGCGCGCGATGATGTACGGGTCGCTCAGGCCGCGGAGCCGGCCGCCGTAGGCCTTCTCGGCGTTGCTGAGGCCGAAGATCTGGCTCCGCAGTTCGTCCGGGCTCGGCGCCTCGCCGGTCGCGAGGTAGGCTCGGAGCGCGTCGGCGCGGGAGTGGACGAAGGCGTAGGACGCCGCCACGCTCACGTCGCGGAGGTACTCCAGCTCGGCGACGGTCAGCCCGCGCGACGTGCTCCCCGGGTTGCCGACGACGAAGACGACCGAGCCGGCCTCGACGCCGGTCTCGGAGAGCGGGAAGTAGTGCGTGCTCTGGAGCGGCTGCCCGTTGTCGCCGTAGATGCGGAAGAGCGAGAAGTCGACGGCGTAGCGGGGGTAGGTGAAGTTGTCCGGGTCGCCGCCGAAGAAGCCCAGGGCCTGCTCGGGCGCCATCACCAGCCGCACGTCGCGGTAGCGGCGGAACGTGTAGGCCGAGTACTTCCCGCCGTTGTAGAGCCCGACGACCTGGACCACGTAGTCGTCGGTCTCGGCATCGGGCGCGGTGATGCCGTAGCGCGCGAGGAGCTCGGCCGTGACGGCGTCGCGGGCCTCGCCGAAGGCCGCCTCACGCTCGGCATCCGTCTGGGCCACATCGACCGACGCGCTCATCTGGTCCGTCACGTCGTCGATGGCGACGAGCTGGTCCATGTAGAGGCCGTCCACGCGGCGCTCCTCGTCGAGCGACTCCGACTGGAAGCCGGCATCGAGCAGCCCCTCGCCCCCCCGGTCGACCGCGACGACGTGGCTCTGGGCGCAGTGGTGGTTGGTCAGGACGAGGCCGTTCGGCGAGATGAAAGCGGCCGAGCAGCCGGGCATCCGGAGCGCTGCCAACCGGGCGCGCTCGTACCACGCCGCGTCGGGCGCGAAGCCATAGGTCTCCTGGAGGTACTCGGTCGGTGGGTCCTCGAAGAGCCACATCTTGCCGTTGTCCAGCGGCTGCGCGCGGACGGTATCGGCGTCGAAGCCGACGGGCTGGGCCAGCGCCGGGAGGGCGACGAGGAGCAGGGCGAGGATCGACAGATGGCGCATCGGGCGAGAACGGAAGGGATTCCACGAAGGTAGCACGGCCCCCGCTCGCGTCCGCCCATGTCCGACCTCCACCCCGTCGTCCCCGGCCTCTGGTGCGTCGAGCTGGGCGCGGTCAACGCGTACCTGCTGGAGGACGGCGACGGGCTCGTCCTGATCGACACCGGCTCTCCGGGCTCGGCACCGAAGCTCCTCGACGCCGTCGACCAGCTGGGCCGCCGGCCGTCGGACGTCCACGCGGTGATCGTGACGCACCTCCACCCGGACCACGCCGGCGCGCTGGCGGCCGTCCTCGACGCGACCGGCGCCGAGGCCTGGATGCACCCGGCCGACGCGGCCGAGGTCCGCATCGGCAACGGGTTCCGGCCCTACGTCACGTCGTCCGGGATCCTCAACTGGGTGCTGGAGCGCCTCCTCATCCGGCCATCGCCGGGGCACGTCGATCCGGCGCCCGTGTCCCACGAGGTCGATGAGGGCGACGAGGCGCCGGGCGGCCTTCGGGTCCTCCACGCGCCGGGGCACACGGCAGGACACATCGCGCTCCTCTGGCCGGAGCACGGCGGCGTCCTCATCGCGGCCGACGCGTGCTCGAACCTGCCCGTCCTCGCGCCGTCGGTCATCTACGAGAGCATCGAGACGGGCCACCGGACGCTTCGCCGGCTGGCGGCGCTCAACGTCGAGGTCGCCGTCTTCGGGCACGGGAAGCCCATCGTCGGCGGGGCCGCAGAAAAAATGCGGGCGGCCTTCGGGTAAACGGTCCGCCAGCGCGAGCCTTAGGGACTCTCTCCCCTGGTCCCATGCCCCATCCTGCCAACGACGCGCTCCGCATCTCCGACGCCGGCCTCGCCCTCATCGAACAGTTCGAGGGCTTCCGCGGCGACTGGTACCTCGACCCCGTCGGCATCCGCACCATCGCCTTCGGCTGGACGCACGCGCTCCCGCCTGGCTACGACCCGCCGCTGACGCGAGCGCAGGGCCGCCAGCTCCTCCGCCAGACCGTCGGGAGCTACGGCGCCGCCGTCCGCCGGCTCGTCTCGGTGCCCCTGCTCCAGACGCAGTACGACGCGTTGGTCAGCTTCACCTACAACCTCGGCCCGACCAACCTGGCCGCCTCGACGCTGCTCCGCAAGCTGAACGCGGGCGAGCCCGGCGTCGGGGCCGAGTTCGAGCGGTGGATCCGGGCCGGCGGGCAGGTGCTCCCGGGGCTCGTCCGACGCCGCGCCGCCGAGCGGGCGCTCTTCGAAACGCCCCCGCCGCCTGCCGATCCCCCGGAGGACGAGGACCCGCCCCGCGAGCCTTCGCCGCCCATCGACCCGCTGAAGCCGCGCCCGCCCCACTTCATCGAGCGCGCTGACGGCTGAGCCGCTGGCGGACGTCGGCCGTGCATCAAAAAAGCCCCGGCTCGCGAGGAGCCGGGGCCTTCGGGCGGAGAGGGTGGGATTCGAACCCACGGTACGCAAGCGCACAACGGTTTTCGAGACCGCCCCATTCGACCACTCTGGCACCTCTCCTGGGGGCGCCCAAACTACGCGAGCACCCGGCGGGAGGCGGCGGGCGCTCGGGTGAAAACTCCCGGAACGCCCTACAGCCCGCCGACCCAGACGGTCCGGTTGGTCGTCTGGAAACCGGTGAGAGTCACCGTCGCGCGACTGGCGCTGAGGAGCGCGCGGGCGACCTGCGCGGGCGTGGCGCCCGGGTTGCGGGCGAGGTAGAGCGCGGCGGCCCCAGCGACATGCGGCGCGGCCATGGACGTCCCGTCGAGCATGGCGTAACGCCCACCATCGGCGGCGGAGACGATGCGCACGCCCGGCGCCAGCAGGTCGACGAGCGGACCGGCGTTCGAGAAGTCGAGGGCGAAGACGCGGTTGGCGTCGTACGCGCCGACGGTCAGCGCCTCGGGCGTGTGCGCGGGCGAATAGTCCGCCGCGTTCTCGTGCGCGTTGCCCGCCGAGACGACGAACACGACGCCGGCCTCGACGGCCGCCTGGACCGCCTCGTCGAGCGCGTTGAGCGACGCCGTGCCCGTCCGCGCGCCGACGCTCATGTTGGCGACGACGGGCCGCGATGGGGCCGCCCGCTTCGCGGCGGTGACGTAGTCGACGGCCTCGATCAGGCGGCTCATCGTGGCCCCGCCGTTCGCGTCGAACACGTCGAGCGAGTGGACGCGCGCGCCGGGCGCGACACCCACGACGCCACGACGGTCGTCGGTAGCCGCCAGGATCGCCGCGACGTGGTTGCCGTGCGTGGTCGGGCCGTCGCCCAGCGCGACCGGGAAGAAACGGACCGACTCGACGACGTTCACATCGGGGTGATCGACTCCGGAGTCGATCACGTAGACGTCGACGGCGACCGCTCCGGACCCGTCGCCCGAGCGGGGGCTGGAGCGGTCGCCGCCGATGAGGGTGACGGTCCAGGGC
>CAYPVZ010000404.1:0-3670 GCA_964414235.1 uncultured Rhodothermales bacterium
GCCTCGGGGTGGAGGACCGGCTCGCGCTGTTCGCCCAGGTCTGCGAGGCCGTCCAGTACGCCCACCGCCGGCTCGTCGTCCACCGCGACCTCAAGCCGACCAACGTGCTCGTTGACCGCGAGGGCCGCGTTCGGCTCCTCGACTTCGGCGTCGCCAAGCTGCTCGACGAGGCCGACCTGACGGTCACCGGGCCTGCGCCGCGGACGCCGGCCTACGCCGCGCCGGAGCAGGTCCGGGGCGAGCCGGTCACGACGGCGACCGACGTCTACGCTCTCGGCGTCCTGCTCTACGAGCTGCTGACGGGCCGCCGGCCGTACCACCTCGACGGGGTCGCCAGCGCGGCCGTCGAGCGGGCGATCCTCGACACCGAGCCGACGCGGCCGTCCGAGGCTGTCACCGAGGCAGGCGAGGTGCCGACGCTCCCCGAGCCGCCGGCCCGCCTCGCGCGCCGCCTCGCGGGCGACCTCGACCAGATCCTGCTCAAGGCCCTCCGCAAGGAGCCCGAGGCGCGCTACGGCACCCCAGAGGCTTTCGCCCGCGACATCGAACGCCATCTGGCGGGCGAGCCCGTCGAGGCGCGGGCCCCGAGCGCCGTCTACCGCGCTCGTCGGTACGTGCATCGGCATCGGGCCGGCGTCGCGGCCGCCGCGCTGGCGATGCTGCTCGTCGTGGGCTGGGCGGCGACGGCGACGGTCCAGGGGCGGCGCGTGGCCGCCGAGCGCGACCGCGCCCAGGCGCTCAACGGCGTCCTCGTCGGCCTGTTCGAGGGCGTCGACCCGACGTTGGGCGGCGACCGCGACCTCACGGTCTCCCAGTTCCTGACGGCCGCGACCGACCGGCTTCGCCGCGACCTCGCCGACCGGCCCGCGCTCCGGGCCGAACTGCTGTCCATCCTCGCGTCGTCCTACCTCGGGCTGGGCGATCCCGCCGCCGCCGACTCCGTCGCCGCGCTCGCGGCCGAGGCCGCCTCGGGACTCCCGCCGGGGCACCCGGCCCGGACCCTCGCCCTCGGCTGGCACGCCTGGACGCGGACCTACCACGACGACTACGCCACGTCCGAGCGGCTCTACCGCCAGCTTCTCGACGAGGCCGCGCCCGACGACCTCCCCGACGTGCAGAACGACTTCGGGATCGTGCTCGGCGAGATGGGAGAGGTCGAGGAGGCCCGAGCGATGCACCGGGCCGCCATCGACGCCTTCCGCCGGCTCGCCCGCCACGATCCGGAGCACCGCCGCGATCTCGCCTCCGCCCTCGACAACCTCGCGAGCTCGTACGCCAGCGACTGGACGGCCGAGGGGTACGATCGAGCGTGGCCGCTTCAGACCGAGGCGGTCCGGATCAAGACCGAGGTCTGGGGGGGCGATCACCCGCAGACGGCCGAAGCGCTCAGCGAGCTGGCCGGCCTCGCGGCGGATCGCGGCGACGTGTCGGCGGTGGACTCGCTGTTCGCGCAGTCCGCCGCGATTCTCGAATCGGCCTATGGCGGGGCGCACCCGACGCTGGCGACGGTTCTGAACAACTGGGCGCTCCGGCTGGCGAATGCGGGCGAGCGCGAGCGCGCCGAGCCGCTCTACCGTCGCGCGCTGACGATCCGCGAGGCCGTCTACGGCGAGCGCCACCAGGCGACGGCCGGGAGCCTCCAGAATCTCGCGGCCCTCTACGCGCGCATGCAGGGCCGCGAGGCGGACGCCCTCTCGCTCTACGACCGCGCCGAGGCGGCCTACGTCGCCGTCCTTCCCGAGGGCTACCACCTCCGTGCATTCCCCCCGGCCGGCCGGGCCGACGTTCTCCAGCGGCTCGGCCGCACGGAGGCCGCGCTCCGCGAGGCTCGCCACGCCGTCGACGTGCTGGCGGCATCGCTCGGTGCCGACCATGGGGCGACGGCGCAGGTCCGTGGCACCCTCGGGCTCGCGCTCGTCGACGCCGGGCGGGCGGCGGAGGCCGCGCCGCACCTCCACGCCGCCCTCGCCTCGGATCTCGGCGAGGATGACCGCCAGCGGGTCGAGGCCGCCCTCGCTGCGATCCGTTAGCGGACGACCAAGACGCTCCGCGTGGCTCGGTCCGCGTCGGCGTCGAGGCGGGCGACGTAGAGGCCGGAGGGCCGGCAGTGCGGGTCCCAGGTCTCGGCGTGGTCTCCGCCAGGCTGCCGGCCGTCACGGAGTACGGCGACCTCGCGGCCGAGCGCGTCGATCACCGAGAGCCGCACGTCGGCCGGGGCGTCCAGGTGGTAGCGGAGGGTCGTCGGGCCGGCGGCGGGGGAGGGCGCCGCCGTCAGCGCGAGCGCGGCGGCTCGGGGCGCCTCGGGGGTCTCGGTGGAGGGGCCGAGGCCGAGGGACCAGAGCTCATCCGGGCTGACCGCGCCGGTCGAGACCTGGAGGAGGAGGCCGTCGCCGAACGGGGCCCAGGTGCCGACGGCGTAGCCGTCGGGCAGCGTGCCGACGCGCTCCGGCGTTGCGTCGAGGTCCGTCCACCGCCAGATCTCCTGGCCGGGCGACTCGGCCGAGGTCTCGCGGGGCGTGACGGCGACGTACAGCGCCTCGTCGGTGGCGAGGAACCGCTCGTAGCTGGCGAGCGCGGGTGCGTTCGGGATGGCCAGCCGCGTGGCGGTCTTGCCGTCGGTGTGCCAGACCGTCGAGAGGGGGGTGAAGCCCGACCGGTCACGGGCCATGAAGACGAGCGCGTCGCCGAACGCGAGAGACGTCGAGTGGAATCCCTCCAGGCTCCCATTCTTCCCTGGAAGGAGGTCCCCGAGCAGGACGAGGGTCGACCCGTCGAGCGTGTAGGGCTCGCGCCCGACGTTGCCCCGGACGGCCATCACGAGCGTCTCGTTCGGGACCGTCCCGACCATGTAGTCCGCCAGCCCGGCCGCCGCCACGAACGACGTCCCAAGCGCGGTCCCGGTCGTGGACCAGAGACCGGTCCGGACGCTCTCGCCCGGCGCCTTGCCCTCGGCGAGGAAGTAGAGGGCGCCGCCCGCGACGGCGAACGCGCCGACGCGGCTCTCCCGAGGCCCAGAGTACAGGTCGATCACGAGCTCCGTGCTCGCCTCCGTCCCGCGCGTCCGCCACAGTTCGCGCCCGGTCGTGCCATCCTCGGCCACGAAGTAGACGCCGCCGCTGTAGGTCGTGTAGCCCGTTGGATCGGACGAGGCCGTGCCCGGGCGGAGGTCGAGGAGTTGCGACGTGGCCTGGCCGTTCGAGGCGTACGGCTCGCAGCCCTCGGCGTCGGTGCAGCCGGTGAAGTAGAACGTCGGGCCGGAGACCGTGAAGGTGCCGGGCCGGTACTCCGCCTCAGTGACCTGCTGGGGCGAGCCGCCCGGCGCCATCCGCCAGAGGCGGGGGACGGCGCTGCCGTCGAGGGCCGCGAAGTAGACCTGGCCCTCGAAGACGGCGAGCGGTGCCTGGGGGTGGGTCGGGTCGCCGCCGGACGGCGTGAGCTTGCGCGTGCCGGCAGCCGTGCCGTCCGTGGTCCAGAGGGCGATGTCGCGGTCCGGGCCGATCCCCGCGAACACGGCGGCCCCGTCGAAGGCCGGGAAGATCGGCTGGTTCGCGTACGCCGGCCCTAGAGGCCCGACGGCGTCGGTGACGCGGACGAGCTGGGCGTGGACGGGAGCCGCGAGGAGGAGGGCGAGGAGAAAGGAAGATGGAAGGAGGGCCTGACGGAGCAGGTA
>CAYPVZ010000405.1:0-3659 GCA_964414235.1 uncultured Rhodothermales bacterium
GGTCTTCAGGTCGGAGAATCGGGTCTTCAGGTCGGAGAATCGGGTCTTCAGGTCGGAGAATCGGGTCTTCAGGTCGAAGAATGGGGTCTTCAGGTCGAAGAATGGGGTCTTCAGGTCAAACAATCGAGGCGCGAGGCCCGGAAATCGCGTCGGCAGGCCGGGGGATGGGGGCTCGGGTGCCTGGAGTCGGGTCTCCGCGCGCGGAAGCCGCCAGCGTGGCACGAGTGGAGGCGAGGACCCGTTATCTTCCGCCCGTCCCGCCCTGCACCGATGGCTACCCGCTCGAAGCGTTCCCGCTCGTCCTCCGCGCCCGCCCGCGCCACGTCCCCGCGCGGCGTCGCGACGATGCCGTTCGACCGGACCAACTACCGGCTGCTGCTGGGCGCCGTCGGGCTGATCGTGCTCGGCTACGCGCTCATGATGGTCGACAACGCGATCGCGGACGACCCGGTGGACAGCGCGCTCTCGCTGATCGTGGCGCCGCTGCTGCTGCTGGGCGGCTACCTGGGCGTGGCGGCGGCCGTGCTGTGGGGCGTCCCGACGGACGCGCCGCCGGAGGTGGAGGAGCCGCTCGTGACGCCGCTCGTCTCGACCGAGGCGAGCTAGGCCGTGCGCCGGCTCGCGCTCGTCCTCGTCCTGCTGGCGGTCGCTGCCGGCTGCGGCGACGGGCAGCCGCGTGGGGTGGAGGTGACCGAGGCCGACGACGACGTCTTCGCCGGTCCGTCCCGCCCGTCGCTGGCGCTCGACACGGTCTACGCCGACTCAGGGCTCTACGCGGATCCCCGCCTGCGGCCGGACTCGCTGCGGGCCGACTCGCTCCGCCGCGACAGCCTGCGCCAGGACTCGCTCCGCCGCGCCGAGGTGGCGCGTCCCGACTTCCGCACGTTCTGGCCGACGTTCCAGTCGGCGGTCCGCCGGGACCGCGCCGCCGTGGCCGCGCTGGCGGCGTTCTCAGACGGCTTCACCCGGGCCGACTTCGACGCGATGCTCTACGAGGCGGCGTTCGGCGGCGGGCCGTTCCGCGACGGCGTGCTGGCGCTCACGGCGCGCGACTTCCGCCGCGACGGGACGCGCCGCCAGTCGGCCGTGGTGGTGGGCTACGACGCCGAGGGGCAGATCGTGCCGCAGGACGAGGCGCTGACGGAGTCGGCGGCGGTGCTGACGTTCGACGTGGTGGGGGGGGCGTACCGGCTGGTCGGCGTCGAGCTGGCCGGCTAGGTCGGTCCGCCTCGGCGCCGAGGCGGGGCTCCTCGTAGAGCCGGTACGCCTCGTCCTACCACGCCGCAGAGCGGTGGGCTAGAGGAAGCGCTCGACGATCTCCGGCAGCATCGGGTCGACGGGGAGCGTGTAGTGGGTGGTGTTGGGCACGATCGCGAGCTGGTGTGCGGGCCGCCGTGAGCCATCGAGTCCGGCATCGTGCTGGCCGCCGCCCAACGCCTTCCAGAACGCGACCATGTGCTCGGGCCGGATGGAGTCGGCGTCGGCGAAGACCAGCAGGGTGCGCGCCCGAATCGCGGCGACGTCGGCGCTCCAATCGAAGGGGCGCTTGGTCAGGTCGCCCACCTTGCGGAAGAGGGTCGTCCAGTCGACATCGGGGTAGGCCTGCCCCAGCGGCGACGCCTTGACGCCAGGCCCGAAGGTGGCGGCGTTGTCTTCCAACTGATGGAAGGCCTCCACGACCTCCGGATACGAGCCGTCCTGCGCCATGCTCGCGGCCACGAGCACGAGCCGGTCGACCACGTCCGGATGGCGGATGGCGGTCTGCAGGGCGACGCTGGCGCCCAGCGAGTAGCCCATGACGTCGGCCGTGCCGAGGTTCAGATGGCCGATCAGAGCGGCCACGTCGTCGCCCAGGGTTTCGCTGCGGAGTGGCCGGTCGGTGTCCGGCGTGCGCCCATGCGCCTGGAGATGGACGGCGATCACCCGTCGGCGTTTGGCCAGCTCGGCGAGGTTGCTCCCGAAGCTATCGGGATTGATGCCTCCGTGAAGCAGGATGAGCGGGTTGCCGGCGCCGTGCACGCTGTAAAAGACGGGCTGGCCGTTGACGTCGGCAACGTTGGTGTGCGGCATCACAGAGAGGATCGAGGGTGAACGGGGAGGGGCGAGGTCCCAGGCTCCCAGATCCGCCTGTCAGCCGCCTGTCATCCCTCTCCGATCTTCCTTCGTTTTCAGGCGGCCGACCCAGAACAGGAGCGGGCAGAACCGCTCCCCACGCGGCACGCCGCTCCGCCCGCCCCGGCGCCGAGGTGGGACTACCAGCTCAAGACCTGGACTGCGACCCCAACCGTGTTATCCATCGTCCCGGTCACTACAAACGGTAGCCAGGAAGGCGATTCCTGATAAAGTCGAACTGGTTCAGATTGTCGCTGAGCCGCTGGATGTTCGCTTCCAACTCAGCCGGGGGCATCTTTTCGCCGTGGTCCATTATCACTCGCTTGGTTTCCATCAGCTTGACTTGGCTGTCTCGAAGCATCTGAATGGACTGAGCGTAGGTCAGGCCCTGCATGAAGTGATCTTCCATGACACCGTGCTCCCGAGCGAAAGCGTCTAGGTCGATGAGGAGGCGCTCCATCTCGACAACGTTGCGCCCATGCAAATCGAGGAGCCGACTCTTTTTGTCCTGAACGTCTTTTTGCTGCGACGCCCGGTAGGCTGCCAGCGCAGCCCACGAGCCGAGGAAGGTGACCGCAAGTATCAACCACTCCATGTCTTGGGTAGGCAGCTAACCAGAACTTGAGCGGACGCAGACAGCAGGAAGTCCCGCCAGCGCCCGAAAGGTGGACATGACAAGAGTACGGCCCTGCTCCCCACGTAACAAGCCGCTCCGCCCGCCTCGGTGCCGAGGCGGGGCTACTCGTAGAGCCGGTACGCCTCGGCGCGCTGAGCGAACGCGTCCGCCTCGGCCTGCCACGCGGCGACGACCGCCGCCGGCCCCGTCCCGTCCACGAGCGACTGGCGGAGCGCGTCGGAGCCCGAGAGCTTGGCGAGCCACTGGGCGTTGAAGAACGACGCGTGCGGCCCGCGCGGCGCCTGCCGGTAGACCGCGTCGACGACATACGCGCCCGTCGCGACGGGGCGGAAGGCGGCGGGGTCGGTCACGACGAGGCGGGCGCCGCCGAGGCGCTCGCCCTCCCATTTCGGGTTCGTCGCCTGGCCGGGCAGGTCGACCGGCGTGAACGCGGCGGCCTCGAAGCGGACGCCGGGCAGGGCGAGCCCGTTCAGCTCGGCCGCCAGCGCGGCGCCGTCGGCCCACGGGGCGCCGACGTGCGTGAACGGCGTGCGCGTGCCGCGGCCCTCGCTGGCCGTCGTGCCCTCGAAGAAGGCCGTGCCGGCGTAGACGCGGGCCGTCGCGACGTCGGGGATGTTGGGCGAGGGCGGCAGCCAGTCGAGGCCCGTCTCCTCCCAGAGCATCCCGCGCCGGTAGCCCTCCATCTCGACGACGCGGAGGTCGAGGCTGTCCAGGCCGGGCAGCATCGCCTCGCCGACGATCATCCGCGCCAGCTCGCCGACGGTCAGCCCGTGCGTGACGGGGATCGGGTAGAGACCGACGAACGATTCGTGCTCCGGGCGCATCACGAAGCCCTCGGCGCGGTCGCCGATGGGGTTGGGCCGGTCGAGCACGACGAACGGGACGCCGGCCTCGGCGGCGGCCTGCATGG
>CAYPVZ010000406.1:0-3657 GCA_964414235.1 uncultured Rhodothermales bacterium
GGGCCGCCGCGCGCGCGCCGCCGCCGGTGAGGCCGACGGCGCGGCCGCCGCCGCCGTCCGAGGGCGGGCCGGGCTCGTCCGGGCGGAGGCCTCTGAAGAGACGCGAGAGGTGTGAGAGCATGGAGCCGGGGGGACGCTCAAGAATATGCGTCAGCCCGGTGCTCGATCCCACCCGTCTCCGCGGTCCCTCGAGGCCCGTCCGATCCGGTCGTGGGGAGGCCGACCCCGCCCTGCGTCCGCCCGACTGGCGGACCCGCTCCGCCAGCCCGTGACCCTGGCGCCTCGACGGACTACTTGATGCCGGCCTCGGCGAGCGTCTCCAGGAGCGACTGGCGCGTGAACGGCTTCGAGACGTAGGCGTCGAACCCCGAGCCGAGCAGCCGCTCGCGGTCCCCCGGAAGCGCGTAGGCCGTCAGCGCCATCGCGAAGACGTCGCCATAGTTAGGGAGCGACCGGGCGATGCGGAGCACATCCGCGCCGGTCTCCTTGCCGCCGAGGTTGATGTCGAGGACAAGGCCGGAGAACGCGCGCCGGTTCATCGCCAGCAGCGCCGAGCGAGCATCGGAGACGGCGGTCACGGCGTAGGTCGTGCCGAGGATCCGCTCGAGCAGCATCCGCGTGTCGTCGTTGTCCTCGACCACCAGGAGCGCCGTTCGCCCGTCGTTCGAGCCGTCGGCGCCGCCGATGATCTCGGCGTCCTCGGGACCGCCGACCTCAGGAATCGTCGGGCCGGCGACCGGCGGGCGAGCGCGAACGATCATGACTGGCTCCGCCGGCGGCGGCGCGACGGGCTCCGGAGGCACAGACCGGATGGGTTCCGGGGCCGAAGGCCGTGAGGGCTCCGCGGCGGACTCGGGCGGCGGGCCGGCGGCCGGCTGGCGGCCGAAACGGAAGTCAAACATATCGGTGGGGGGCGGATCGGGCGAGTCGTCGGTGAGGAACGAGAAGTCGAACGGGCCTCCGAGCGTCGGTGCAAGGACCGGTTCAGGGCGCGGCGCAGGCACGCCCCGTGGGGGTGCCGTAACGAAGGGGACGAAATCGGCGAGCCCGTCCCCGGAGGACTCAACGGCTGGGAGCGAAACGGTCGCAGGCTGCGAAGGAGTAGGCAGAGCGGGGCGAACGGGCGGGGCGATGTGGACCGCTGGTGACGTTCCCGGCGGATCCGCCCGCGGGAACGTGATGGTGACGACCGTCCCCCCGGGCCGCTCGGACTCGATGGAAAGCTGTCCGCCTAGGAGATCGGCCAGTCGGCACGCGAGCGTAAGTCCCAGACCAGCGCCTTCGTGGCTGCGGGCGTGGCCGGTCTCCTCCTGGCTGAACGCCTCGCAGGCTTCCGACAGGAAGCCCTGCGAGATGCCGACGCCCGTGTCCGCCACCCGGAGTACGGCCTCGTCCGGCGTGCCCTCGACGGTTACGAGGACGCCGCCGGAGTCGGTGAACTTGACGGCGTTGCCTACGACGTGCCCGACCACCTGGCGGACCGCGTCGGGGTCGACGTGGGCGGCCACGTCAGCGTCGAGGTCAAGGTCGAAGCGGAGACCGATGGCGCGGGCCTCCTCGGCGTACCGCAGCGCGGCCTTCTCGACGAGCGGCTTGAGCAGGAGCGGCTCCGGCAGCAGCTCGACGGTGCCGGACTCCAGCCGCGAGAGGTCCAGCACGGCGTTGAGCGTATCGAGCAGCCGGCGGCCGTTGCGGCCGATCAACTCAGCCCACTCGCGATGCTCGCCGCCGATTTCTTCGGAGAGGAGATCGGCGAAGCCGAGGATGCCGGTGAGTGGCGTCCGGATCTCGTGTCCCATGTTGGCGAGGAACGAGTCCTTGAGCTGGTTGAGCTGCTCGGCCGCTGCCTGCCCAGCCTCGGCGGCCTCGCGGGCCTCGACCAGCTCAGCCACGGCTCGCTCGCGCTCGTCGCGCTCCAGCGCCAGCGCAACGGCATCGGCCACGGCGGCGGCGAATTCGGTCTCGGCCGCGTCCCACACGTGCGGTTCGTCGGCGCGGTGGACCACCACGATGCCCGCGACCCGGGCGTGGCGGCGGATCGGCGCGACCAGAAGGGAGCGGAGCGCGTAGCCCTCGACGAAAGGCGCCAGCCCGAGCGCCTGGACACGGGCGTCGGTGCGGGTATCCTCGATGGCGAGGGCCCGGTGCTGGCCGACGTGGTCGAGAACGGCCTGGAATGAGAGCGGCCCGGTGGCACGGACGCGTGGCGGCGCGTAGAGCGCAACGGGCGTGGCGTCGGGCTCGCTCAACCAGAACGAGACGACGGAGGCCCCGAGCGTGGCGGCCGCGACCGCGGCGGCGGCGGCTCCAAACGCATCGGCTCCGTCGAGGTGGGCGAGGTCCACGAGCGCGCGCTGGCGGATGAGCGCGGTCTGGGCCGCATCGGCGAGGCGGTCCTCGCGCAGCTTCCGCTCGGTCACGTCCTGGAACACGCCGACCAGCCCGACGGAGGTGCCGGACGCGTCGCACCACGGGCGCGCCGAGTTCTCGACCCAGCGCTCTCCGTGGACCGTCGTCATGCGGTACAGCGCGCGATAGGCGTCGGCGTCCTCGACCGGCCCGACCGCCAGTCCTTCGCCCTCCAGAATCTCACGCGACTCGACGAAGGCCCCGACGCCACCACGCGCATCGATCTCGGCCCGCGGAAGGCCCAGCAGGTCCTCAACGGCCGGGCTGAGGTAGTCGAACTGCGGCCCGTCGGGCGTATACCGGAGCCGGTAGAGCACGTGCGGCGTGTGCTCGGCGATGACGGCGAGGCTGGCCTCGGTGTCGCGGAGCTCGCGGAGCGCCTCGGCTCGGTCGAGGTGCGCGCCGACGTGCCAAGCGAGCGCCTCGGCCGCGCGGACGTCGGCCGGCTCGATCTGGGCATCGGAACCGGCGCAGCCCCAGATGAGGATGCCGAGCACCTGGCCGCTCTTGTGGACCGGAACGGTCGCGAACGGAAACGCGCCGGCCTCCGCCAGCGCCCCGGCGATCTTGGACTCGGGAGGCAGCGCCTCTGGCTGGTCGGCGAGCAGCGGCGTGTCCGGAGGGATCCACCCGGCGAGCGCATCGGACTGGCGAACGGCCTCCGCCAGCGACTCGGGAATGGCCCCGGCCGTGGCGGCGGCATGGTTTCGGAGACCGTCGTGGACGAGGAAGCACGCCCAGTCGGCGGCGACCGCGTCGAGGAGGGCCCCGGCGGCCGCACAGTGAATGGTGGTGGCGTCCGTCACGAGCGCGGCGGCAGCCACGAAACCGGCGACGGCGCGGTGCTGGCGCGCAGCGGCCTGCTCCTCGCGCAGCGCCTCCACCTCGGCCGTCACGTCCTCCATCGTCCCCTCGTAGTAGAGGATCTGGCCCTCGCACCCATGGATCGCGCGGGCGTTCTCCCGGGTATGGAGACGATGTCCGTCGCGGCGCTGCCACGAGACGATGTGGTTCCGGATGGCCCCGGTCCGACGAATCTCGTCGACGAAGGCCTCACGCGGGTAGCCGAGGTCGGTCCGGACGTCGAGGGTGCTGAGGTCCGCGACAGAGGCAGCGCCGAGGAGGTCGGCGAGGGCGGGGTTGGCGTAGAGGATGCGGCCGTCGAGCGTGGTCCGGTAGAGCCCGATGGGAAGGTGGTCGGCGAGCGAGGCGAGGTGTTCGATCGGCGTCGCCTCAGAGCCCGCGGCC
>CAYPVZ010000407.1:0-3655 GCA_964414235.1 uncultured Rhodothermales bacterium
CTTCGAGGGCCACCTTGGCGACTTCCGCCAGCTCTCCGGCGTGGACGCGGAGCGCACGCGCGGCCTGGTCGCGGACGACGGTGGCGCGCTGCGCCTCGCCGGTCTCCTTGACCTGGGCGTCCTCGGCGGCGCGGGCGTCTTCGACGGCGGCCTGGCCGCGGGCGACGGCCTCGGCGTTGAGCCCGCGGACGTCGTCGGCGAGCGAGGGGTCGTCGGCGAGGGTCTGGTAGAAGGTGCCGGCCTGGTCGAAGAGGGCGGTCTCGGACATTTCGATGTCGCCGACGAGGCCGAGCGTGCTGTAGCGGGCGGAGCCGCTCTTGACTTTCGAGCGGGCGAGGCGGCGGTGGGCGGAGAAGAGGGCGCGGAGGTCGCCGGTGGCGTCCTCGGACTCCTCGGTGGCCTCGAACTGCTCGCCGTACTCGCGGGCGTGGTCGGCGATCTTCTGCTGGAGGTCCTGGACGAGGGCGAGGCCGTCGGCGTAGTCCTCGGGGGCGTAGCCGTAGGGGTCGGCGAGGATGGTGGCGACGTCGGGGGTGTCGCGGGCGTTGGTGTAGAGGGTGCGGGCGCGGGCGACGAGTTCGTCGAGGGGAATCGTGCCGAACATGGTACAAGGGGGGCTTGTGATGCCCCTAATAAAAGAAACCCGGTCGGATTTACAAGGGATCGAGATGTTTATCCGCGACAGATTTGGCTCCGTGAGCCCCCACTGGACTCCTTCGCCTCATTCCTAATGGCATTGGGTCATTTTCACGTGCCTGTGAGCCTCGTCGGGGGCCCCGTGGATGATTTCGGCGGCCCGATGAACGATTCTGGCGGCCCCGTGGACGATTCTGAGGCCCCCTGGAGCGATTTCGGCAGCCCTCGGAGCGATTCTGACGGCCCTGTGGACGATTTCGGCGGCCCCTTGAGCCGTTTCTCGGTGCCTGTGGGTGTCGTCGGCGTCCCCCGGGGTAGGTTCGACGGCTCGGCTGGCGGGGGCGTCGCCAGTGGGGCGGGGGGGGCGCGGGGGGGGGGTATCGCGCTGGAGTCCGGATACCGCCGGCGGGTGGCTGGACGAGAACGGATGCCATCGTGCAAGGCGTTGCGCCCGAAGTACACGGACGGCAAGGTGGGGTATTATCGGGCGCTGGCCGTTCGGTTTTATGCGGCCTCGCGCCGCCGGCCCCCTGCTACACCGCCTCCCGAATGCGCCTGTCCTTCGCCCTCTGCCTCTTCTTGCTAATCGCCGCGTGCGCTTCGAGCGGCTCCGCGGTCAGCACGTCTCTCTCGATTGGGGATGCCCTGCCGTCCGATGCCGAAGTGGGCGGCACTCTTCCCACCGACGTGCTTCCAGAGTTGGAGGGGCTCCGTCCGTTCGAGGTCACGCGCGAAGCCGTCACCTTCTCTGTCGGCGCTGACGCCGACGGTCGCGTCCGGTACGTCGCAACGGCTGACACGGCCTTCGAGACGCCAGAGGGAATCGGGACGCAGACCCGACTCGTCGACCTGATCCGGTCAGCCGTCGGGAGTGGGATCGCCTCGCCGGATATCTCGATTCTACCCGATGGGCGGTCGGTCTACGAACTCCGGTCGGGGTGGCGCGCAGTAGTACCCGACCCGGACCGGCTTCGGGCAGCTGGGACAGAAGCAAGGGTAGAGTGGGTATACCTCCGATAGCCGGCGGCTGCAGGCCGATCCAACGCGCGAGCTTCCTCGGCTCGTTGAGGTCCCGGCATATTCTGCGCTTCGTTCCAGCCGCCAGCCGTCAGCTTTGGGCATCTGAGCCGCAATCTGTTCACCGCCGGTCCGACGACGACCGAGCGTCATCGCCCAGACGCAGGGGGTCCGCCTCGGCGCCGAGGGAGACGCCGCCCCTCCGAGACCTCCCCACCAGTTGACCAGACCGATGCCCGTCCCCTCCCTCCCTTCGCGCGGACGACCGACGCTTCGGCTCGCTCGCGCCTGGTGCCTCCTCGCCGCCCTGGCCTTCTCCACCAGCGGTTGCGACCTGTTCGACCCCGGCGGGCCGTCGTACGCTGGCGTCGTGGTCGACGCGGAGACGGGCGAGCCGATCGAGGGCATCCAGGTCTCGCTCCAGGTCAACAGTGGAATCGTCGCCGAGGACTTGACGGATGCGGACGGACGGTTCTGGCTACGGGACCCGCTCGACCGGTCTTTGCGCTCCACACTATACGTTAATTATCCAGAATATTCTGGCGACCACCAGAATGCCGGCAACCCCGATTATGACGGCGGCCCGGTAATCTTCGACTTCGAGGATCGCAACACCATCCGAATCGAGCTGGCGCGACTGTGAGAAGAACGCAGCCCTCAGGCTGCCAACCTGCCTCGCCACGGCATAGCCGAGTCAGGCGTTTTCGATGGCGTAAGGGATCATCGCCGCGGCCCGCTGGCGACGCGCGCCGCCAGCGGCAAGACTACTGGCCAAGTCGAGGGTGCAGCCCCGGCCCAGCCCCGACGTTCGGTAGACGCCGCCCGTCCGAGACCTCCCCACCAGCAGACCAGACCGATGCCCGTCCCCTCCCTCCCTTCGCGCAGACGACCGGCGCTTCCCCTCGCTCGTGCCTGGTGCCTCCTCGCCGCCCTGGCCTTCTCCACCAGCGGTTGCGACCTGTTCGACCCCGGCGGGCCGTCGTACGCCGGCGTCGTGGTCGACGCGGAGACGGGCGAGCCGATCGAGGGCATCCCGGTCTCGCTCCAGGTCAGTGGTTCGTTTGCGGGTTACAGCATCGTCGCCGAGGACTTGACGGATGTGGAGGGGCGGTTCTGGCTACGGGACCCGCTCGACAGAGGGTCTCGGTCCATTCTTTTCGCCAACTCACTGCCATATATGGGTGACCAGCCATCCTACCACAACCCATCTTATGGAGGGGGCAATGTAAATTTTGACTTCAATGACAGACACAACATTCGAATCGAGCTGTCTCGTTTGTGAGTGAGACGCAGCCCTCAGGCTGCCAACCTGCCTCGCCACGGCATGGCCGAGTCAGGCGTTTTCGATGACGTAAGGGATCATCGCCGCGTCCCGCTGGCGATGGGCGCCGCCAGCGGCGCGGCTACTCGGCCGTGCCGAGTACGTCGTCGATGGAGAGGACGGTGAGGGGCCCGAGGCCGAGGGCGCGGACGTCGTCCTCGATGACGTCCCGGTCGCCGACGACGAGGACGACGGTGCGCGACGGGTCGAGGTAGGTCGCGGCGGCGCGCTCCAGGTCGGCGGCGGTGACGGCGCGGACGCCGGCCGAGTAGCGGGCGTAGGTGTCGTCCGGGAGGTCGGAGAGCCAGAGGTCGCCGACCATGGCGGCGGTGCCGGCGACGGTCTGGAAGGGCGACGGGAACGACAGCGCGAGGTAGTCGCGCGCCTTGGCGAGTTCGTCGGGCGGGACGGTCTGGGCGACGCCCTCGATCTCGCGGAAGAACTCGGTGAGGGCGGGCGCGGTGACGGCCGTCTGGACGTCGGCGGCGGCGGCGAAGGGGCCGGCGGCGGGGCGGAAGTCGAACGCTGAGCGCGCGCCGTAGGTGTAGCCGTTGCGCTCGCGGAGGTTCTGGTTGAGGCGGCTCGTGAAGCTGCCCCCGAGGATCGTATTGAGGACCTCCAGGGCATAGTAGTCGGGCGTCGAGCGCGCCGCGCCGATGCGCCCGATGCGGACGACCGACT
>CAYPVZ010000408.1:0-3655 GCA_964414235.1 uncultured Rhodothermales bacterium
GACGAGCCCGTCGATGCGGCCGTCGTCGACGGCGTCCGGGAGCTGGCTCTTGAGGGCGGTGGCGATGTCCTGGATGCCCTCGAACTCGGGGCCCTTCACCTCGATGTTGACGGCAGCGCCGGTCGGCGGGCCGTTCTGGTCCTGCTCCACCTGGAGGTCGATGCCCGGCATCCCGGCGATCTGGTCGCGGATGCGGCGGAGCGTCTCCGACGACGACTCGGCGCGCTCGTCGTAGTCGACCATGTTGAGCGTGACCGACGAGCGCTCGGCCGAGGCCGAGCCACCGCCAAACATGGCGTCGCCGCCGACGCCGACCGACGTTGCGATGTCGCGCGTGTTGCCGGCCGTGCCCGGGTCCTCGTCCATCAGGGCCCGGACGCGCGCGAAGACCTCCTCCGAGACCTCGTTCGAGCGCTCGATGTTGGTCCCGATGGGCGCCTCGGCCGTGATCTGGATCATGTTCGGGTCCGTCGTCGGGAAGAACTCGACGCCGGTCGGGGCCACGAAGAAGAGCAGGATGACGGCCACGAGGACGCCCAGCGTGCCCGTCAGCAGGCGTGCCCGGTTGTCGGTGAGGACGATGTACGGCGAGCCGAACGCCGTCATCTTCCGCTCGCGCGCGCGCCGGCCGTCGGGCCCGAACAGGACGCCGAGCGCGCCAGCGCCCGCGATCAGGCCTGGCAGCAGGAACATGCCGATCAGAACCTCGACGCCCTTCGGGTCGGTCAGGTCGATCCGCCCCGCGAACGTGAGGAGCACGGCGAGGACGGCCACGACCGCGCCGAACCACAGCCCCATCTTGACGCTGGCGCGCCCGCCCAGGAAGGCCGTCTCCAGGCTGTGGAAGACGATCGCCAGCAGGCCGACGACCAGCGCGAGCCCGCCGGGCACGAGCAGCAGGAGCCCGGCTGGCGCCGCCGCCGCGTTGATGAGCGCCCCGGCGATGAGGAGCAGGAAGCCACCCGTGAAGGCGCCCAGTGCGAACGTGTTGCGGAGCAGCGCGCGCGGCATCGAGTAGTCGCGCTGGAGCATCCAGCGGAGGAACTGGCGGTACGCCTCGGTCATGCGCGGGACGGTCCGGTTGGCGAACCGATGGTGCGCCGGCTCCAGCGCCTTGCGGTAGAGGTAGACCAGGGCCGGGATCGCGATAACCAGGAAGACGAGCGTCTTCCAGTTGGCGATGCCCACGATGAGCGCCGTGAAGGCCACGAGCCCGTAGGTCACCTTCTGCATGCGCGGGCTCTGGCGCCGCGCCTCGGCCTTCGCCGCGGCCATCTCCTTGTCCGTCTTGACGAAGAAGCCGGCGACGACCGGGTTGATCACCAGCGCCACGAACAGCGACGACGTCAGCGTCACGATGAGCGTGAGGGGCATGTAGCCCATGAACTTGCCGATGATGCCCGGCCAGAACAGCATGGGCGCGAAGGCCGCAACCGTCGTGGCGGTCGAGGACGCGACGGCCATGGCCACTTCACCCGTGCCCTTTCGCGCGGCCTCCCATCGGTCGTAGCCCTCTTCTCGGAACCGGTAGATGTTCTCGATGATGACGATCGCGTTGTCGACCAGCATCCCGAGCGCGATGATGAGCGAGAACAGGATGATGAAGTTCAACGTCTGGCCCATCACCGTGAACACGATGAAGCTGACGAACATCGACATCGGGATCGCCAGCCCGACGAGCGTCGCGTTCCGCACGCCCAGGAAGAACAGGAGCACTGCGACCACGAAGAGGATGCCCGCGATGATGTTGTTCTCGAGGTCCTTGACGAGGATCTCGACCTGCTCCGACTGGTCGCCGGTCAGGACCGGGGTCGTCCCGGTCGGGAACGTGAACCCGTCGATGACCTGCTCGACGCCGTCGACGACCTCGATGATGTTCTCGCCCGAGGCCTTCTTGACGTTGAGCCGGATGACCTGGAGGTTCTCGGCGTCGGCGACTGGCACGAAGCTGCCGTCCTCGGCCTCGGTCTGCGTCACGTCGAGGCGGGCGTAGCTCGACCGGTCCTTGTAGCCGAACGTGACGGTCGCGAGGTCGCGGACGTAGACGGGCGTGCCGCCGGGCGAGGAGACGACGAGGTCGAGGATCTCGCTCGGGTCGTCGAACTCGCCGTCGACGCGAACGAGGTAGTTCTCGGGCCCCACGTCGACCGAGCCGCCCGGGATGTTCGTGTTCTCGGTCTGGATCGCCGCGACGACGTCGTTGATGCTCAGGTTGTAGCCCTGGAGCGCGGCCAGGTCGACGTCGATCTGGACCTCGCGCTCGAGGCCACCGAGGAGGTCGACGCCCGAGACGCCGGGCACGCCTTCGAGCTCGTCCTGGAGGTCCTCGGCCGTGGCGCGGAGCGCCGTCAGCGAGCCCTCCGTGAGGAGGTTGACGGTGAGGATCGGGAACTGGTCGAGGTCGATCTCGGACACGATGGGGTCCTCGACGTCGGCCGGGAACTCGACCTTGGCGCGGTCGACGGCCTCGCGGATCTCGCGGCTGGCCTCGTCGATCTCCTTGTCCGGGAAGAACTCGGCGATGACGGTCGAGACGCCCTCGGTGGACGTGCTCCGGAGCTCGTCGAGGCCGGTGATCGTCGCCACCTCGCGCTCGATCTCCTGCGTGATGATCGACTCGACGTCGTCCGGGCTCGCGCCGGGGTAGATCGTCGTAATGATGATCTGGGCGAACTCGATCTGGGGCTGGCTCTCCTTGGGGAGGGTGACGTAGGCCACGAGCCCGCCGATCGTCAGCGCCAGCGTGAGGACGACGATGGCCGTCCGGTTGGTGATCGAGAAGTCAGTGAGGTTCATCGGGGGGAGGCGCTGGGTGGGGCGCGTCGGGCCGCCGGGGCGGCCCGTCGGTCAGTCTTCTTCGACGGCGTCGCCCGTGCGGCTGGCGGGACGCGCGGTGCGGGTGGGGGCGCGGGTGGCCACGTCGTCGCGCGTGCTCGTCACGCGGACGCGGTCGCCGTCGGCCAGCTCGCCGGCGCCTGAGATGATGATCTTCTCGCCGGGCTGGACGCCCGCCGTGAGCACGATGGTGTCGCCGGCGTCCGGGCCGAGCTCGACCGTCCGCCGCTGGGCGACGGTGCCCGCCGAGTCCTGGGCCACGATGAACACGCTCGTCCCCCGCTCGTCGCGGACGACGGCCTCGGTCGGGACCACGATCACGTTCTCCAGGATGGCCCGCGTCACGTTGAGCCGGACCACCATCGAGGGCTTGAGGGAGCGGTCTGCGTTCTCGACGCCGACCTCGATGGGGAACGTCCGCGAGCCTTCGTCGATGGCTGCGCCGACGAAGGCGACGCGCCCGCCGCGCGGCTCGACTGCGTAGGCGTTGGGGGTGACCTGGACCTGCGTGCCCTGCTCGATCTCGCCCGCGTAGCGCTCGGGCACGCCGGCCGTGACCTTCACGCTGCCGCTGCCGACGAGCCGGACGACCGGCTGGCCGGGGCTCGCCAGCTCGCCGGGCTCCTGGAGCCGCGCCTCGACGACACCCGCGAACGGGGCCACGATGCGCGTGTTGGAAAGGGCGCTCTGGGCGCTGGCGACGCCAGCGTTAGCAGCCTGAGCCTGTGCCTGCGCCGCGTTGACGCCCTCGCGGGCGGCGTTGCGCTGGCCCTGCGCCTGCGCGAGCCCGGCGTCGGCCTGGGCGACGCCGGCGCGGGCC
>CAYPVZ010000409.1:0-3652 GCA_964414235.1 uncultured Rhodothermales bacterium
GTCGCGGACCGTGTCGCGCCGGGCGGCGCCTTCGACCTCTCGCCCGACGCCGACGGCCGGCCGGGCCTCGTTGTCGGGCAGCGACTGGCGGAGCGGCTCGGCCTGGAGGTCGGCGAGCGCGTCACGGCGTACTCGACGCGGGGGCTCGGCGCCGGGCAGATCCAGTCGCGCCCGCGCATCAAGCAGTTCCACGTCGCCGGCCTCTACGAGACCGGCCTCGCCGACTTCGACGACCGCTTCGCCTTCGTCGACCTCGACGTCGCCCGCGACCTGTTCGCCTACGGGCCGGGCGAGGTCTCGCGCCTCGACCTCACGCTCGCCGACCGCCGCCAGTCGCGCGCCGTGGCCGACCAGATTCTCGACGACATCGGCCCGCCACTCTTCGCTCGCCCCATCGAAGACGTCTACCGCGGCCTCTTCGCGTGGGTGGACCTCCAGCGGAGCATCGTCCCGCTCGTCATCTCGATCCTCGTCGTCGTGGCGGCCTTCAACATCATCGGCGCGTTGCTGATGGTGGTGCTGGAGAAGTCGCGCGAGATCGGGACGGTGCTGGCGATGGGTGCCAGCCGGGCCGCCGTGCGGCGACTGTTCGTCGTGTTCGGGCTGATGGTCGGTGTGATCGGATCCGTCATAGGCGTGGTCGTGGCCGTCGCGTTCGGGTGGGCGCAGGCTCATTTCGCGTTCATCCGGCTGCCGGAGGAGGCCTACTACCTCGACCGCGCGCCCATCGAGATGAGCGGACTCGATATCGGAGCGACCGTTATTGCAACAGTTGTCCTCTGTACCCTCGCCGCCTACCTCCCCGCTCGGGCAGCCTCATCGATCGAGCCGATCCGCACGATCCGATTCGGTGGCTGATGGAGCAGGGGAGGGGACGAACCCCGTACGCCGGGCGGCGTAGCGCTCTCTCCCCTCAGCTCTACCCTCATGGCTCTCTCCTCGGGCGACGCCGCCCCCGACTTCACGCTCTACGATGACGACATGGACCCCTTCACGCTCTCGGACGAGATCGCGTCGGGGCCGGTCGTTCTTCTGTTCTTCCCGGGCGCCTTCACCAGCGTCTGCACCACCGAGCTCAACGCGGTCGGGAACGACTACGGCCGGTACAAGGACCTCGGCGCGCAGGTCGTGGGCATCTCGACCGACTCGCCGTTCGCGCTGGCCGAGTTCAAGAAGGTCAATGGCTTCCCGTTCCGTCTGCTCTCCGACCACGACGGCGAGGTCTCGGCATCCTACGGCGCCAAGTACGACAACGACTTCACCCCGATGAAGCTTGACCGCATCTCGAAGCGCGCGGCCTTTGTCGTCCGCCCGGACGGCACGCTGGCCTACGCGGAGGTCCTCGACAACGCCGGCGAGCAGCCCGACTTCGACGCGATCCTCTCTGCTCTCGATGGAGCCGCCTGACGGATCGACCTGGACGGACGTCGTCGAGCACCCGCTTCCGCTCGATGACGTCCACCAGTTCCTGAGCGACGAGCGGGCCGGCGGCACCTGCGTGTTCGTCGGCACCAGCCGGCGCTGGACCGACGGGGTCGAGACCGACCTGTTGACCTACGAGGCCTACCGGCCGATGGCCGAAGCCGAGCTGGCGCGGCTGGCGGAGGCGGCCGCCGACCGCTGGCCGACCGTCCGCATCGTCGTTCTCCACCGATTGGGCGAGGTGCCCCCGCCCGAGGCCAGCGTCGTCGTCGGCGTCGCGACCGCACACCGGGGCGACGCCTTTGAGGCCTGCCGCTGGCTGATCGACACCCTCAAGGAGACCGTTCCCATCTGGAAGACCGAGCACGACCCTCATGCCTAGCCGATTCGACATCCGCGACCTCCACGACCGCGCGCGGTCGCTCCACAAACGCATCGCGCTGCCCGAGGGCGACGATCCGCGCACGATCCGCGCCGCCGCGTGGCTGGCGGAGCACGCCGTCGCCCGCCCGATTCTGATCGGCGACGAGGCGGCGATTCGCGCGGTGGCCGACCGGGAGGGCGTCGTCCTCAGTCGCGATATCACTATCGCCGACCCCGCCCGCTCCGAGCGCCGCCAGTCGTACGCACAGGCGCTCTTCGCCAAGCGCAAACACAAGGGGCTGACGTACGAACAGGCCGGCTCGACGGCGGCCGACGTGCTCTACTTCGGCGATCTGATGGTGGATGCGGGCGACGCGGATGGGTGCGTCGCCGGAGCTGTTCACGCGACGCCGGACGTGGTGCGCGCGGCGATTCAGGTGCTCGGCGTCGCCGAGGGCTCGTCGCTCGTGTCATCGTTCTTCCTGATGGTGCTCCCCGACGGCCGCCCGCTCACGTACGCCGATTGCGGCGTGACGCCGACGCCGACGCCCGACCAGCTGGCGTCCATCGGCATCGACGCTGCCAGCAACCACCTTGCGCTGACGGGCGAGGAGCCCCGCGTCGCGTTCCTCTCGTTCTCGACCAAGGGCTCGGCCGAGCACCCCGCCGTCGACGCGGTCCGCGAGGCCGTCGCCGTCGCTCGCCAGCGCCGTCCCGACCTCGTGCTCGACGGCGAGCTCCAGTTCGACGCGGCCTTCGACGCAGCCGTCGGCGCGAAAAAGGCGCCGGGCTCGCAGGTCGCAGGCCAGGCCAACGTCTTCGTCTTCCCGAGCCTGGATGCCGGCAACATCGGCTACAAGATTACCCAGCGCATCGGCGGGGCGGATGCCTACGGGCCAGTTCTCCAGGGGCTGAAGAAGCCAGCCAACGACCTCTCTCGCGGCGCGACCTGGGAGGACATCGCCAACGTGGCGGCGATCACGGCGATTCAATCGGATTGACCGTTATTGCATATGATCCTCTCCTGCATTCAAACGTCTCCCACGAAAGCGCAGACCCGAGACAACCTGACCCAGGTGGAGCCGCTGGTTCTCGACGCCGATGCGGACCTGATCGTCCTGCCAGAGCTCTTCGCCAGCGGCTACTTTTTCGACTCAACGGAGCAGGCCGCCGCACTGGCGGAGTCCGTTCCCGGTGGCGAGACCACGCGCCAGCTCGAAACCTGGGCCGCTTCGACGGGCGCCACCATTGTGGCCGGGCTGCCGGAGCGGGACGGAGATCGCCTTTACAACGCGGCCGTCGTCGTCACGCCGAACGGCTGGCTCGGCACCTACCGGAAAACGCACCTCTATTATGAGGAGACGCTCCACTTCGCGCCCGGCGGCGACGGCTTCCCGGTCTGGACGGTCACCGACCGCCGCGGCCAGTCCTACCGCCTCGGCGTGATGATCTGCTTCGACTGGTTCTTTCCGGAGTCGGCGCGGACGCTGGCGCTGAAAGGGGCGGACGTGATCGCCCATCCGTCGAACCTCGTCCTGGCGCACTGCCCGTCGGCGATGCCAATTCGGGCGCTCGAGAACGGCGTGTTCACGGCGACCGCCAACCGCATCGGGACGGAGACGAACGGACGGGAGTCGCTCACGTTCGTCGGCCAGAGCCGGATCTGCTCGCCCCGCGCCGAGGTGCTGGCGACCGCCGGGCGCGAGGAGGTCGCGGTGATCTCGGCCGAAATCGATCCGCTTCAGGCTCGGGAGACGCAACTCAACCCGTACAACGACCGCCGGGGCGACCGGCGGCCGGAGGTGTACGTGAGCTAGGCTCCGTCACGTAAGTGGTCTAGCTTCGCGGCCCCTCCCAGCCCGCCGCG
>CAYPVZ010000410.1:0-3645 GCA_964414235.1 uncultured Rhodothermales bacterium
TGATCACCACGTCGCTGGCGGCGTCGACGAGCCGGCCCGCCAGCGACTCGGGGCTGAAGCCGGCGAAGACGACCGAGAAGATGGCCCCGATGCGCGCGCACGCCAGCATGGCGGTTACGGCCTCGGGGATCATCGGGAGGTAGATCGTGACACGGTCACCCTTCTGGACGCCCAGGTCCTTGAGCGCGCTCGCGAAGCGCTGGACGTCGGCGAGCGCCTCGGCGTAGGAGATCGCGCGCGACGCCTCGCTCGGCTCGTCGGGCTCGACGAGGAACGCGGTCTTGTCGCCGCGGCCGGCCGCGACGTGGCGGTCGAGCGCGTTGTGGCAGGCGTTGAGCGTCCCACCGACGTACCACCGGATGTGGACGTCGTCCGGCCCGAAGCTCGTGTCCTTGACCGTCTCGAACGGCCGCATCCAGTCGACGCGCCCGGCCTGCTCGCGCCAGAAGCCCTCGGGGTCCTCGACCGAGCGGCGATACGTCGTCTCGTAGGCGCCCTTCGAGGAGACGAGCGCGTGCTGGCGAAAGGCGCTGGAGGGGGCGTAGGTGGAAGGGGTGTCCGACATGAAGGGAGAGAGGAGGAATCGGGAAGGTAGAGGCACCGGGAGGCGTGTGCCGAACGGGACGTGTTGAGCCGGCCCCCGGGGCGTGCTACGTTTCGGAACCGCTTTCCCCTCTGCGATGCCCCTCTCCCGACCCCTCCGTGCCGGCATGGTCGGCGGCGGCCCCGGCGCCTTCATCGGCGACGTCCACCGCCGCGCCCTCCGCGTCGACGGACTGGCGACGCTCGTCGCCGGCGCCTTCTCGTCCGACCCCGACAAGAGCCGGGCACACGCCGCGGCGCTCGGCGTGGAGCGGGCCTACGGCACGTTCGAGGAGATGGCCGAGGCCGAGGCCGCCCGCGAGGACGGCATCGACGTGGTCTGCATCGTGACGCCGAACCACGTCCACGCCCCGGCCGCGCTCGCCTTCCTGGAGCGCGGCATCCACGTCATCTGCGACAAGCCGATGACGACGACGCTGGCGGACGCCGAGGCGCTCGTCCGCGCCGTCCGCCAGTCCGGCCTCGTGTTCGCGCTGACGCACAACTACACGGGCTACCCGATGGTCAAGCAGGCCCGGGCGATGGTGGCCAACGGCGAGATCGGCGCGGTCCGCAAGGTCGTCGCCGAGTACAGCCAGGGCTGGCTCTCGACGCCGGTCGAGCGCGAGGGAAACAAGCAGGCCGCCTGGCGGACCGACCCCGAGAAGGCCGGCGCGGGCGCCATCGGTGACATCGGGTGCCACGCCGAGAACCTGGCCGCGTACGTGACCGGCCTCCACCTCACCCGCCTCTGCGCCGACGTCCGGTCGGTCGTCGAGGGCCGCCCCGTCGACGACGACGCGAGCATGCTCCTCCGGTTCGACAACGGCGCGGCGGGCGTCCTCCACTGCTCGCAGATCGCGGCCGGCTTGGAGAACGGCCTCAGCCTGGAGGTCTTCGGGGAGACGGGCTCGCTGCTCTGGCACCAGGAGCACCCGAACGCGCTCCGCTTCCTGCCGCGCGAGGGCCCCGAGCGCGTCTACCGCCGCGGCCACCCCGACCTCGCCGACGCCGCCCGGCACGCGACGCGCCTCCCGCCGGGCCACCCCGAGGCCTTCAACGAGGCCTTCGCCAACGTCTACTCGAACGCGCTCCGCACCATCGCCGCCCGGCTGGCGGGCGACGAGCCCGACCCGCTCGACCTCGACTTCCCGACCGTCGAGGATGGCGCCCGCGGCGTCCGCTTCATCCTGACGGCCCTGGAGAGCGGCCGGACGGAGGGCTGGGTCGACGCGCGCTACGAACCGCCGGGGACCGACGCGGCGTGAGGGACACCGGACGGACAATCGCCGTCCCACGTGCTCACCCCCGCCTTCCCGACATCCGCATGCCTCAGCCCACCACCGTCGTCTTCGACCTCGGCGGCGTCCTCATCGACTGGGACCCGCGCTACGCGTACCGCCAGATGGGCGGCACCGACGAGCAGATCGAGCACTTCCTGGAGACCGTCGCCGTCTCCGAGTGGAACCGCCAGATGGACCACGGCAAGCCGTTCGCCGAGGCCATTGCCGAGCGCAAGGGGGAGTTCCCCGAGCACGCCGAGTGGCTCGACGCCTGGTGGAGCCGCTGGCCCGACATGCTCGGCGGCGCTATCGACGGGACCGTCGCCATCCTCCGCGAGCTGAAGGCGCGCGGCGTCCCGGTCTACGCGCTCACCAACTGGTCGGCCGAGACCTTCCCCATCGCGCAGGAGCGGTTCGACTTCCTCGGCTGGTTCCGCGGCATCGTCGTCTCCGGCGAGGTCCGCAAGACGAAGCCGGACGAGGACATCTTCGAGCACCTCGCCGACGATTTCGGCATCGAGCCCGCCGACGCGGTGTTCATCGACGACAGCGCGCCGAACGTCGAGACGGCCCGGCGGCTCGGCTACCACGGCATCCACTTCACGTCGCCCGACGACCTCCGCCAGCGGCTGGCGGCGCTCGGGCTCCTCTAAATCCCCCCGCCCATGGCACGCCCCGTCACCCTGTTCACCGGCCAGTGGGCCGACATGCCTCTCGCCGAGCTGGCTCCGAAGGCCGCCTCCTGGGGCTACGACGGCCTCGAACTGGCGACGTGGGGCGACCACCTGGACGTCCACCGCGTGCTCGACGAGGACGGCTACGCGGCGGGGCAGAAGCAGCGGCTCTCCGACCACGGGCTGCAGCTCTGGGCCATCTCCTGCCACCTCGTCGGGCAGGCCGTGGCGGACAAGATGATCGACGGCCGCCACAAGGCCATCCTGCCGGCCCACGTCTGGGGCGACGGCGATGCCGAGGGCGTCCGCCAGCGCGCGGCGGCGGAGGTGATCACGGTCGCCGAGGCGGCCAACGCGCTGGAGATCGGCGTCGTGACCGGCTTCACGGGCTCGCCCATCTGGCACCTGTTCTACTCGTGGCCGCCCAACCTGCCCGAGGACATCGAGGCCGGCTTCCAGGAGACGGCCGAGCGCTGGACACCCATCCTGGACCGCTTCCAGGAGCTCGGCGTGCGGTTCGCGCTGGAGGTTCACCCCTCCGAGATCGCCTTCGATCTCGTCTCCACGCAGCGCTTCATCGACGCCCTCGATGGCCACCCGGCCTTCGGCGTCAACTTCGACCCGAGCCACTTCGGCTACCAGAACGCCGACTACGTCGGCTTCATCCTGGCGATGGCCGACCGGATCGCCCACGTCCACATGAAGGACGTCTGGTGGGCCGACCGCCGGACCGACGCGGGCATCCTCGGCGGGCACACGGAGTTCGGCGACGCCCGCCGGAACTGGGACTTCCGGAGCCTCGGCCGCGGCAAGATCCAGTTCGAGGAGGTCATCCGTGCCCTCAACCGGATCGGCTACGACGGCCCGCTCTCGGTGGAGTGGGAGGACGGCGCGATGGACCGCGAGCACGGCGCCGCCGAGGCCTGCGCCTTCGTCCGCACCGTCGACTTCCCGCCGTCCGATCTCATCTTCGACGCCCAGTTCGCGAAGGCGAGCGAGTAGCCGCCCCGCCGTACGTTCCGACTGGCGGCACGCGCCGCCAGCGCCTCCCCCGATCCCATGTCCGACTCCGTCTCCCGCCGCCGCTTCCTCGCCTCCGCCAGCGC
>CAYPVZ010000411.1:0-3638 GCA_964414235.1 uncultured Rhodothermales bacterium
CTGCCGGCACCGTCGTCCCGTTCTCGGGGTTCGTCGGCCCCCAGTTCTCGGCCTCCGGCGACCAACTCCTCGTCTACACCGGGCTGGACGGGTCGCCGACGTTCCTCTACGCCCTCAACGCCGAGGGCAACGAATGGCAGGCCGACGCGACGAGCTCGAACACGTCGGCGCTCCCAGCCGGCCTCGCGAACGGCGCGACGGCCGTGGCCCTCCCCGAGCTCGACAACTACGCCTACACCGGCCCGACCGAGGGCACCCGGTCCGAACTGCTCTCGGCGATCTCGGACCCCTCGAACTGGACCGGCTCCGACGACGACCGCCCGGCGTTCCCCACGTCGTTCACCGTGACCGGCGCCGGCGGCAACCTCCCGCCCGCGTTCACCCGCGTCCTCCCCGACACGGTCGCCGTCGCGGGCGCCCCGTTCTCGTTCGACTACGACGCCGTCGACCCCGACGGCCCCTCGTCCGGGCTCTCGTTCTCGGTCACGGGTCCGAGCGGTCTCGGGATCGACCCGGCGACGGGCGTCCTGACATGGACGCCGGCCTCGTCGACCATCGGCCAGTCGTTCGCCGTCGCGGTCACCGTGTCGGACGGCGAGGGCTCGGCCCAGACGACGGCCACCGTCACGGTCGTCTCAGAGGTTCCGAACCGAGCCCCGGCGTTCTCGTCGCCGACGTACGCCGTCCTGGTCGATGGCGCGGCCACGGTCGCCGTCGACTACGACGCGGCCGACCCCGACGGCGACCCGGTCACGTTCGCGCTGGCGTCAGCGCCGGTCGGGACCTCGGCCTCGGTCGACGCGACGACCGGCGTGTTCAACTGGACGGCGCCAGCCGAGCCCGGCGTCTACCCGTTCGCCGTGACGGCGACCGACGGCGACGGCGCCTCGGCCCGGGTCGACCTGTTCGTCGGCGTCCGGGGCACGCTGTTCCCGGACCTCCGACTCGCCGACCTCCGCGCCGCCGTCCGGGCCGCCGACACGGGGACGACGCTCGGGTACGACCGGGGCCGGGACTCGCTCTACGCCCGCGTCGAGGGGTACCCGAGCGGGCGGGTCTGCGGGGTCTACACCGGGTTCTGCGTCCAGCTCCCGGCCGGGCAGGACCCGAGCGCGTACCTCGCGAACGCCGGGATCAACGCCGAGCACACGTGGCCGCAGTCGATGGGGGCGGACTCGGAGCCGCAGCAGTCGGACATGCACATCCTGTACGCGGCGAAGTCGAACGTCAACAGCAGCCGGGGCAACAGCCCGTACGCCGAGGTCCCGGACGCCCAGACGCAGACGTGGTACCGGGGGGCAACGTCGCAGACGACGATCCCGACGACGGAGATCGACACGTGGAGCGAGCGGGGGCCGACGGCGTTCGAGCCGCGTGAGGCCGTCAAGGGCGACGTGGCCCGGGCGCTCCTCTACTTCGCGACGGTGTACGAGTCGGCGGCGAACGCCTCGTTCCTGGCGACGGAGAAGCCGGTGATGCTGGCGTGGGACGGGCTCGATCCGGCGTCGCCGGCCGAGGTCCTGAGGTCGGGGCTCATCGAGCGGTATCAGGGCAACGTGAACCCTTTCGTGCTCGACCCGACGCTGGCGCGGCGGGCGTTCGACGAGGCGTACACGGCGGAGGAGGATGGTCCCGATGGCACGCTGGCGGTCTCGGTCTACCCGAACCCGACGGCGGGCCGTGCGACGCTCTCAGTCACGCTGGCGGCGCCGGGCCGGGTCACGGTCGACGTGTTCGACGCGCTCGGGCGCCGGGTGTCGACGTCGGCTGTGACGTTGGCGACGGGGACGGCGGAGGTCGCGCTCGACCTCCGGGCGCTCCCGCCGAGCGTCTACGCCGTCCGAGTCTCGACGCCGACCGGGTCTGTCGCCCATCGGCTCACCGTCGTCCGCTAGGCCGATGGACGCTCGTACGGTCCTCACAGCCTCGCTCCTCTGGCTCTCGGTCGCCGCCAGCGTGCCGGCCGCTCGCGCTCAGACCACCGTCGAGACGCCGGCGTACGTCCTTCCGACCGAGCGGTACGGGGTCGCGTGGGGTGACCCGCCCGAGGCCGTCGTCGACCGGTTCGGCCGGGCGCCCGACGCGACCGAGCCGGCCGGGTCGCTGACGTACCTCGGCCCGACCGGTGGGCAGACCGTGTTCGTGTTCGCGTCGGGCGCGGACGGCGTGGAGCGGCTCGCGGCCGTCGTCGACGCGACGCCGCTGTTCGCCGACGCCGAGGCCGCCGACGCCGAGCACGCCCGGTACAAGGCGGCGCTCGCGGCGCTGTTCGGCGAGCCGGCCCTCGACGAGAGCCCGCGGCCGGACCAACTCGGCGTCTCGGACACGGCGTGGGCGCCGGGCGGCGACGTCCGCGCCGTCGAGCTCATGCGCGACGCGGTAGACGACGGCTCCGGCGTCCGGCCGTTCTTCTACGTCCGCGTCGTCGGGCCCGCCGTCGAGTAGGCTCCTGCCGAGCCCCAGCGCACCGGCCGCGTCCTGCCGCGCGCTCCCCTCTACAGCCCGGCCCCAACGGTCAGCGAGACGCAGCTGAACTCGTTGGCCAGCCTGAGGCCCCCCCCCGACTGGTGGGGGCCTCCTCCCTCGCGTCGAGCGTCGGCATATGGCCCCACCGGGCGCCGAGCCGGGCCGAGAACGCGGCTGGTCCAGCGGGCCCACCCTTCAGCACCGGCCGAACCACCCCGCTAACCGCCCCATATGACCGGAGGCTACCTGGGTCTTCGTCATCGCGTGACGACGAACGCACGCACGGCGGACTGAGCTCGGACCGTGGCACGGACGAAGTAGGTCCCGGCAGGGAGGTCCGCGTCGTCGAGCAGGTACGCGTGGTCGCCCGCGGCGAGCGGCCCCTCTTCGAGCACGGTGAGCCGGCGTCCCCGCGCGTCGAACACGTCGACACGAGCCTCGCCGGCCTCTCGGAGGCCGAGGGTGACGCGGACCGGTCCGAGCGTGGGGTTCGGGCTCAGGGTGAGGTCGAACGGGGCGGGACCCGCCGGCTCGACGGCGACCGCCCCGCTCGGCAGGAGGCGGAGGACCGAGAACCCCTCCCGCCCGAACGACCCGCTCGCGCCCGCTACGAGGATGCGGCCCCGCTCGTCGAGCGTGAGGTCGCCTACACGGTCGGCGTCGCCGACGGCGGCGACGAGACGAGTTCCGCCGTCCCCGAAGGCGTCGTCGACGATCCCGTTGGGGCCCACACGAACGGCGAAGACGTGACGGCCGTCCGCGCCCTCCGACGTCCCGACGAGGACGACGCGGCCCTCGCTGTCGATGGCGAGGGCGTCCGCGCCCTCCTCCGCCCCCAAATCGAGCCGCACGAGCCCGGCGACCCCGAAGGCGGGGTCGAGGGCACCGGAGGGCGTCAAGCGGGCGGCGGCGACGTTCCGGGATCCCCACTCGGACCCGACGACGCCGGCGAGGAGGACGGCCCCGTCGGGTCCGAGGACGACGGCCTCAGCGGCCGCCTCGTCGTCGCCGAACGCGACCGTCGCCCAGCCGTCGCCGTCGAACGTGGGGTCGGCCGACCCGTCCGCGAGCAGGCGAGCGGCGAACATCGTCCGGCTGCCACCGGCGGAGCGCCGTCCCACGACGACGACCCGCCCCGTGGCGTCGAGCGCGACTGCCTCGGGGTCCAGGGT
>CAYPVZ010000412.1:0-3633 GCA_964414235.1 uncultured Rhodothermales bacterium
CCACCGACCGTGTCGAGCACGGCCGAGAGCCGGGCGACCTCCGCCGCCGCGTCCGCGTCGTCCGGCTGGCGGTCGAGGCGGGCGAGCGCGTGCTCGTAGGCGCGGACGGCCTGCGCCGCCGGCCCGTCGCCCGCCACGACGGCGTCGAGGACGGTCGCGTCGTCGCCGAGGTCGGGGCGCTGGTCGAGCACGCCGACGCGCGCGCCCGGCGCGACCGCCACCCGGCCGCCGTCCGGGGCCTCGGCGCCCGTCGCCAGCCGGAGCAGCGTCGACTTGCCGGCCCCGTTGGCGCCGATGACGCCGACCTTCTCGTCGGCCTGGATCGTGAACGAGACGTCGTCGAGCAGCGGCTTGGTGCCGTAGCTCTTGGTGACGCGGTCGAAGGAGAGGAGGGCCATGGCCGCAAGATCCGCCGCCCGCCGGCCGATGGGGGCCGCCAGCCGGGCGCGGCGCCCGGTTCACAGGGTTTTCGGCCGGCACCATCTTGGCCGCCCCCCCACGCCCGTCGTAGGTTTCCCTTGCTGGCGCTCGCCGCCGGCCGTGCCAATGTAGCTCAGGGGTAGAGCAGCTCACTCGTAATGAGCAGGTCGTCGGTTCAAATCCGACCATTGGCTCCTCCAAAAGCGCCCCAGATGAGGCAGAAACGCCGATTCTGGGGCGCTTTTGTTTTGCCCCTGCTTGGCACCGAGGACAGCGTGCAGTACGGGTGCAATATGGGCCTCCGCGATCCGCGACCAACAGCGGCTCGGCGACGCCTCGAAAAGTCACTTTTCGGTTGCGCTTAGCTTCGTCGGACCTCGACTCGGTTCCGCCACGATTGGCGGGTGCGCCCAGCGGCCACGGGCGAGGAAAGAGAGATGCCGAAGAAGACCAAGACCCGGGTCGGCAGTGTCGCCGACGTCCGGAAGCGGCTATGGGAGGCCGTCGAGGCCGCCGCTACGCTGACCGGGTCCGAGGACCCGGGCGTCCGGCTCCGCGCCGTCCACGCCGTCACCCAGGCCGCCGGCGCCTACTCCAAAATCGTCGAGGCGTGCGAGTTCGAATCACGAATCGCCGCCCTGGAATCGCAGGCGAACCTGCGCTAACCCCACCACCACCATGAATCAGGAACTCCACAAGCGGCTCGCCGCTCTAGAGACGCGCCGCCGTGAAGCGACCAGCGGACACGTCTTCTTCGGTTTCAACGTCGGCGACGACGGCGAGATCGAGTCCTACACCCTGCCGCACCACAGCCGGCCGCTGACCCCGGACGAGTTCTGGGCCATCGTCGAGGAGTGGAGCGACGTCGTCTTCACGCCGGGACGTCCCATCCCCGACAAGCGAATCGAGGCGTATTACGAACTCGAAGACGCCGCTCTCACGTCGATCTCCTGGGAGGACTTCCAGAGGGAGAACGAGGCGGTAGCGAACGGCGAATTCGAAGGGCCGGGCGTCATCGAGGCCGCCTTCGAGGCGGCCCGAGCGGCCAACCCCGAACGTGCGAGGCTCGCCGACGAGCATGAGGAAGAGTGGGACTGGGCCGAGCGGTTCTATTGGGGTCCCATGCGAGAGCGGGCCGACCGACTCAGGGAGCGGGCTGGGACGCTCCCCGCATGACTTCAGAGACCGTCTTAACTTCCTATTCAACAAATACGGTCTCTTCTCCATTCGGCGACCTGCGTTTCTGAGCGGTTTTAGGGGTCCCTGTTCGCTACTCTGCAAAAGCCCTCTACGGAGTTCACTTAGATTCGCAGAACTATTGACCACCTGGGGCGGGCAATCTTTCCCGCCTCGTGGAGTCCGCGCGAGTACCACGTGCCCCCGATGGGGTCGTGCGAAAGGCCAACGTTTTCATCTTATAATAATGAAAACGCTTGTTCAAAATGACGCTCCGGCGTGGGCGGCCAATTTGGTCGCCGAACTCGGAGCCACCCGGGCCGCCGTCGAGCGGCTCAACCGCGAGGTCCGCAAGATCCAGGTCGACCTCGCTAACCACATCGAGGCCGCCGCTCTGACGGCACCCGACCCGGCCTACCGGGACAAGCTCTACGACACTCCAGCTCTCGCCGAGCGCTGGGGCGTGAGCGAGAGGACCGTCGACACCATCCTGTCCCAAGGCCTCATCGTTCCGACGTACATCCAGTCGTCGCGTCGGTTCACTGCCGCCGCCGTCGCGGAGTACGAGCGGTCGAAGTCCGGGCTAGGGAGACGACGTAAGGTCGCACGCCGCCGCAACCAGGCGAAGCGGTCTCTCGCGGAGACTGACCGTCCCCCAGTGAAGGGGAAAGCGAACGGCGCGGCCGGGGGTGAGAACGATGTCTAGAGCCATCCTCTCCGACCGCCAGCCGGTCTACACGGTCTCGGGGCCCGTCCCGGTCTCCTCCCTCGTCGGCCAGCCCTTCTTAGGCATCACCCGGGACCCGTCGGGCAGCCTCCAACCCTGTTGGCTCCAGGCCGACCGGACCGACCCCGGGGACGTCATCGGCGTCGACACCCGGGTCGGCCCGTTTCGTCTGGCGCCCGACGCCGAAATCGTCGCCGACGCGGCCGGACTCGTCCTGCCGTTGCGGGTGGTCCGGTCGGCAGACGGCCGAACCGTCCACATTTGGCCCGTTTCTCGACACGTCAAAGGCTACGCCTGGATCTGGCGACGCAAACACGGGAAGATGATCCGGGAGCTACTCCACAGGTGCGTCGCCCGGGACGTCATGGGGTTCGACATCGAGGGGCGATCCGTCCATCACGTTAATGGCGTAAAAACGGATTCCAGACCCGAGAACCTCCAGGTGCTGTCACGTTCGGAGCACGCCTCGCTTCACTATCAGGAGACGGCAGCCCTAGGTCTCGACCCGTTCGCACCCCGCCCTGAGAGGCCGAGGCGAACGGCTCCGGACCGTCCCCCGATCACTTCGAGGCGGCACACGCCGCTCGCGAGACCGACCCGAATCGAAGAGACCGGTCGGTGCGTCGTGACGGCCGTCATGGACGCGGGGACACCGGCGTCGAACGTGATGCTCTGGCCCATAACGGACGGGTCCCCCTTCGGGAAAGGGATCCTCGTCTGCCTGTAGCCAGACGACCCAACAGCGGGGGCGTCCTCAACGGGCGCCCCCGCCAACTGTAATAAAGAGACAGTGATGAGAACGGACGGAGATCAGAACACAGAAGAGACGGAGACGGATCTTGAGACGGCAGCACCGACAACATCAGACCTCACTCCCCCGGTTATCCGTAGCTCCGACTCGATCAGCCTTCGGGTTCTTGACGACGAAAGCGGGTTTAGAGACGCACACGAGCGAAAAAGGGGAGGCAACCGGTCGACGCCCCACGCCCCGGACCGTGACAAAAAACCGCCGCCACGGAGGGAACGGCCCTGGCGCGTCCCCGACGCCGTCGTCTCACGGCAGCTCCGAGACCGAGTCGTGTCCGAGGTCCCGGGGATCGAGGGAGACGCCGCGCTGATGCGACTCGTAGGGCACCTGCTCGTGGGCGCCGCCCGTGACAGGGACACGGGGCGACCGTTGCTGTCCGCCGGGCTCTTGGCCGACATCGAGGGGCGGACGCCGCAGTACCTCTCGCGGAACTACTGCGCCGGCGAACTGCTGGAGAGGGCCCAAACCGCCTTCGGGCTCCGGTGGTCGGAGGCGGAGTGGG
>CAYPVZ010000413.1:0-3628 GCA_964414235.1 uncultured Rhodothermales bacterium
CTCGGCAACACCGAGTGGGAGGGCCTCTCGTCGTCGACCGCGCGTGCCAGCCGGCTCGGGGCCGTCTTCACGCAGGACTTCTTCGTCGCCCCGGGCACGGCCGACGCCTTCGGCCGGCGCTACCGTGAACTGGCGGGCATCGGGCAGGACCGGCTCGCGCTCATGGGCTACGACCTCACCCGGTTCGTGATGGCCCAGATCGAGGTCGAAGGCCCGCTCGGCGACGCCGTCCGCACGGCCGACCGCTTCGACGGGCTCGGCCACCGGTTCCGGTTCAACGGCGGCCAGGTCAACGAGGCGCTCTTCGTCCTCGGCTTCCGTGAGGGCCAGGCGGTCCTCCTCGAATGACCGGGACTCGAATCCGGGAGAGGGCGCCGCGCGCGTCATGCGGCGCCTTCTCCCGGGTTGAGGCTAGCGAGCGAGGACGTAGGCGACGGCGCTCGCCAGGACGATGGCGAGGACGTACGCCGAGAGGAACATGCCTTTCGCCGAACGGCGTCGGCGGGGCTTGAAGACAGCGTGGCGCATGGGAGAAGCCAGGCTCAGCGAGCGACCGTGAGCGCGCGTGATTCTGCGAACGAGGCCCCTGTGGCGCGAACCACGTAGCGCCCTGGCGAGAGAGTCTCGACTGGCACGGCGATCTCTACCGCGTCCGCGAGCAAGCCTTCGTAGGGGACGGCGACCTCGCGGCCGAGGGCATCGTAGACGACCACCCGAACGGACTGGGGCACATCGACGGCGATGTGCAGCGAAGCCTCCGTGGCCGCGGGGTTCGGGTGGAGGAGAGACACGACCATTCGCGCGTCGGCAGAGCCCACCGCGTCGGTCGACGCCGCCGGTACGATGCGGACCGCCAGCCGGCCGGTCGCGGCCTGAGCATCGGCTTCGGTGAGGTCGAGGGCGACCGCGCCGCCCGGCGTCATCGTCACCTCCTGGCTCGACTGGCGGTCGACCAGGACGGCGGTCCATCCGTCGGGGAGGTGGCTCGACCACGTCACCGAGGCGGAGGCCTCCACGCCGGTGGCCCCGAGGGCGAGGTCGATCTCGGTCGCGCCAGTCCACTCGCCGGGGCCTGCGAGCGAGGCGATCTGGTACGCCGGGCCGCTCGCGTTCGTGACGGCGCCGACCACGACGTACGGCGCCGCCAGCGGGGCGAGGAGCACGCCGTCGTTCGCGTCGCGCCCGGGCCCGTCGCCGTTGACGAGCGCGATGGTCGCGGTCCCCGATACGTCGCCGGCCTGGACGAGGACGGAGAGGTAGGGGGCCACGGCCTGGCGCAGGGCGGTCCGGCCCTCGTAGGTCAGGGTCGGCGAGGCCGCCGTCGCGCGTGCCCAGAAGCCGCGCCCGGCGTCGATCACGCCGTCGAAGCCGGCCGGCGTCCCCGTCGCCCCGTTGTAGGCCTGGTAGCCCGCGCCCGGCGTGTACACGTAGACGACCGGGTCGACCCTTTCGCGGGTGACGTCACGCCAGTCGAACGAGCTGCGCAGCGGGTTGCCGAGCAGGTTCCAGCCGTCGTCGGTCGGGTCGGCGTCCGTGTCGGTGTAGCTCACCGGGAAGGAGAACGGCAGCGACCCCTCGTCTCCGATGAGCGGGAGCGCCTTCGGAAAGCCGCCATCGATGTCCGACTGGCCATCCGCCGCGTCGGGCTCGTCGTCGGCGAAGACGTACGTGACGAGGCCCTGGCCCAGCGGGAGCGCGTCCGAGGCGTCCGTCGGGGCGCGGTAGCCCTCGCTCGCGGCGCCCTGCACCGCTTCGTTGTAGACGTAGACGTTGGGGGTGCCTGCCCCAGTGTCGGCTCCCGGGTAGCCCTGTGTCCAGATGGGTCCGAGGGCGCCGCCGAAGGTGGAGAGGTCTCCGGAGATGGCGACCAGCTCCCAGTGATCGTCGGTGCCCGTGACGTCCACCGAGGGGCCACCCGCGAAGACAGAGCCCACGTAGGCATCGGTCCCCTGGCCGGCATCGTCGTGGTACTGGCTAATGAGCTGGCGGCCCGCGTCGAGCGCGACGTCGTAGCCCAACCGGAAGTTGGTACCGGGGTCGGGCGAGGTGATCTTCTTCGCCTGCTGCCAGGCGCCCTCGTACCACGCGAACTCGTAGACGGACCCAGCGAGCTGGGGCGTCACGCTCCGGTCGAAGGGCACGCCGACGAGCGCGTGCCCGCCCTCGATGGCGACGGACCACCCGAACTCGCTGCCTCCGAGGGTGGCCCGGTCGGCCGGCGCGAGGGAGCCTTCGTAGGTGCACCCGCTGGTCGTGCAGCGGTACGCGTACACCACGCCGGCGTTGGCGACGCCTCCGACCGACTCGTGCCACGCACCGACGAGCACGCGGTCTCCGTCCATGGCCACCGACCAGCCGAACTGGGCGTCCTGCTGAGGAACCGGAGCCTCAAGCGCGGTGAGAGTCGTCCAGGTGCCGTCGGGCAGCTTGCGGAGGACAAACGCCCGCCCTGCATTGGACAGGCCATTCGCCGTCGCTCCGGGAGCGCCGCCGATGGCCAGGTCCCCGGAGATCGCCACGCCCTGGCCCATGCGCGCGTTCGTACCCACGCCATCGGCGCTGGTGAAGCTGGAGATGTACGTCTGAGACCACGTGCCGTTGTCGGCCCGCGAGATGATGCGGAGCATGCCCGAGGCGCTCTCCGGCTGTCCTGCGATGACGACGTCTTGTGAGATGTCAACCGACGTGACGTCACTGAGGGTCAGGTTGTAGACCGCACGGGAGTTGTCCGAGAGAGCGTAGATGAAGACGCCCTCGAGGCTCGCAGAGGCGTCCGGGGTTGCAACGAGGTAGTCTCCCGAGATGGCGACGCTCGTTCCGAATTGGTTACCCGTCGCACGGTAGGTATTGCCGGAGATGGAACGCTGAGAGAATCCGCGGACGTACGTCCAGGCATTTCCGTTGCGCTGGAGAAGGTGGACGTAGCCGATGGTGCCGTCGTCGCCGGGCGCGCCGATGACGGCATACCGGCCGTCTTCGCGGATGTCGACCGACCAGCCGAACTTGTCCCCGGGCTGTCCGCCAGGGTTGTCGATCTGGGTGTATCCGGTGCTGACGCCGGTTGCGGCGACCGAGGCCGAGCGGGCGGCCACGGACGGGTCTGCCGCCTCCACCCGTGTCGGGGGATCGAGGGCGACCTGGGCCCGGACCGTGGCGGGAAGGCAGAGGGCGACGAGAAGGAGAAGCCGCCGGGGAATGCGAGCCATCATGGAGGACGTGGAGGGATGGCCCTCACACTACCTGGGCATGGTGCTCGATTTCCGGACGTTGCCGCCCGGATTCCTGCCAAATGGGCCCGCCCGGCCCGGTTCGGTCAGTCCCGGTCGGTCTCCGAGGTCGCCTCGGCGTAGTCCGACGGCGGCACGCCGTAGGCGTCGCGGAAGGCCAGCCCGAACTGCGAGCGGCTCGCGAACCCGACCGAGTCGGCCGCCTCCGAGACGCCATAGCCGGCGCGCAGCAGGTCGGCGCCGCGGGCCAGACGGAGGCCTCGGAGATAGGCGCCCGGCGTCTCCGCCGTGAGCGCCTTGAGCTTCCGCGCGAGCTGGCGCGGGCTCATGGCGACGGCCTCCGCCAGCGCGGCGACGCCGAAGCCGGCGTCGGCCAGGCCCGCCTCGGCGGCGGCGCGGAG
>CAYPVZ010000414.1:0-3627 GCA_964414235.1 uncultured Rhodothermales bacterium
GGCCGGAGCGGCGTCGAGGGGACCGGCATGTCGCTCATGGACGAAGGCTGCCGCTGGCGCTCACCGCCAGACGGGCACGAGGAAGCGAGTGCCGCCGCGATCCGTCGACCGCGACGGCGGCGTTACGAGAGGCCGAGCGCGTCGCGGAGGATCTGCTCCTGCTCGGCCGCGTGGACCTTGGCCGAGCCCGTTGCCGGGCTGGCGGCGGCGCGACGGCCGGCGTAGAGGACCCGGTGGGTACAGTCGCCGTCGCGGAGGTCCTGGAGGATCGCATCGAGACGCGGCTGCACGAACGTCCAGCCGCCCATGTTCTGCGGCTCCTCCTGGAGCCAGACGACCGTCTTGTCGGTGAACCGCGCCAATTCCTCGCGGACGGCGGCCTCGGGGAACGGGTAAAACTGCTCCAGCCGCGCGACCGAGACCGAGGTCGGGTCGTCGAGCGCCTCGCGGGCCTTGAGCACGTCGTAGACCACTTTGCCCGAGCAGATCACGAGGCGGTCCGCGCCGGGCTGGTCGCCCGCGATGAGCGGCCGGTAGGCGCCGTCCGCCAGTTCGTCGACCGTCGTGACGGCCTCGGGGTGGCGCAGCAGAGACTTCGGCGTCATCACGACGAGCGGCTTCTTGGCGCCGCGCTTGACCTGCCGCCGCAGCGCGTGGAAAGAGTTGGCCGGCGTCGAGTAGTTGGCCACGATGAGGTTGTCCTCGGCGCAGGCCTGGAGGAACCGCTCGACGCGGCCCGACGAGTGCTCCGGCCCCTGGCCCTCGTACCCATGCGGCAGCAGCATCACCAGCGACGACGTCTGGCCCCACTTGGCCTCCGCCGCCGCGATGAACTGGTCGATCATGATCTGGGCGCCGTTGACGAAGTCGCCGAACTGGGCCTCCCAGAGCACGAGCGCCGACGGGTCGGCCACGGAGTAGCCGTACTCGAAGCCGAGCGCGGCGTACTCGCTCAGGAGCGAGTCGTAGACCTGGAAGCGCGCCTGGCCGTCGCCGGGGCCGCTGCCCGCAAGGTGGTTGAGCGGGAGATAGCGGTGGGCGTCCGTCTGGTCGTAGAGGATCGCGTGGCGCTGGCTGAACGTGCCGCGCCCGGAGTCCTGGCCGGAGAGCCGGACCGGAGTGCCGTCGAGCAGCAGCGTCCCGAAGGCGAGCGACTCGGCGAAGGCCCAGTCGATCTGGCCCGTCTCGAACTGCTGGCGGCGGCGGTCGACGACCATCCGCGCCAGCTTCTTGTGGACGTCGAGGTCGTCGGGGAGGTTGACGAGCGCCTCCATGACCTGCGTCAGCGCCTCGCGGCTGGCGGCCGTGGCGACGACGTCGGTCGGCTCGACATGAACCGGGGTCGGGACCGGCGGGCGGTCCTTGACGCGCTCCGCCAGTTCCTTCGTCTCCTCGAAGGCGCGGTCCAGGATCGACTTGAAGTCGTCGAGGATGGCCTCGGCGTCCGCCGGCGTGAGCTCGCCGCGGCGGAGGAGCAGCTCCAGGTAGAGCTTGCGGACGCTCCGGTGGCCGCCGATGTCGGCGTACATCAGCGGCTGCGTGTAGCTCGGCTCGTCGCCCTCGTTGTGGCCGTACTTCCGGTAGCAGACCATGTCGATGACGACGTCCTTGTTGAAGACCTGCCGGTAGTCGAGCGCCAGGCGCGCGACGCGAACGGCCGCCTCGGGGTCGTCGCCGTTGACGTGGAAGATGGGCGCCTGGATCATCCGCGCGATGTCGGTGGCGTAGGCCGAGGAGCGCGAGTGCATGGGCAGCGTCGTGAACCCGATCTGGTTGTTCACCACGAGGTGGATGGTGCCACCCGTCCGGTAGCCCTCGATCTGGCTCATGTTGAGCGTCTCCGCGACGACACCCTGCCCGGCGAACGCCGCGTCGCCGTGGAGGAGGATCGGCAGCACCTTGTCGCGGAGCTGCTTCTCGCTCGCGCCCGGGCTCTTCTCGACGATCTGCTGCTGCTTGGCCCGCACCATCCCCTCGACGACCGGGTTGACGGCCTCCAGGTGGCTCGGGTTGGACGCCAGCGTGAGCCGCGTCGTGGCACCGTTGGGCGAGGTGTGTGTGCCGGTCTGGCCGAGGTGGTACTTCACGTCGCCCGAGCCGTGGACCGCGTCGGGGTCGGTGGCGCCCTCGAACTCGGCGAACACCTTGGCGTAGCCTTTGCCAAGGACGTTCGTGAGCACGTTGAGGCGGCCGCGGTGGGCCATCCCTATCACGACCTCTTCCGTCTCCTGGTCCGCCGCGTCGCTCAGGACCGCGTCGAGGAGCGGGATCATCGTCTCGGCCCCTTCCAGCGAGAACCGCTTGTGGCCGATGTACTTGGTGTGGATGAACTGCTCGAGCGCCTCGGCCTCGTTGAGCTTCTCGAAGATGCGCTTCTTGCGGGCCGTGTCGATGGGCTCGCGGAACTGCTGGGGCTCGATCCGCTCGATGAGCCAGCGCTTCTCCTCGGGCGAGGAGATGTGCATGAACTCGCTCCCGACGTGGCCCGTGTAGGTGTCCCAGAGCGTGTCGAGGATGTCGCGGAGCGACATCGAGTGGCTGCCCGCGAGGCCGCCGCCCGTGACGCCGGCCATGCCGCCGGTGAAGAACTTCCGGTCGAGGTCCCAGACGGTGAGGCCGTAGCTGGCGGGGTCGAGCTCGGTGTGGTTGCGGGGCTCGTAGCCGAGCGGGTTCGTATCCGCCAGCAGGTGACCGCGGACGCGGTAGGCCCGGATGAGCTCGTAGACACGGGCCTGCTTCTCGATCTTGGAGGCCTTAGCGCTGGCGCCGAGGGCCGTCCGGCCGAGCGACGGCGTCGAGTCGGCGGAGCCGCGGAAGGGCGGGACGTGGAGGCCGAGGCTCTGGAAGACGTCGTCGTAGAAACCGGCCTTGCCCTGGAGCGCCCCGGCGATGTGGTTGAGGAACTCGCCCGACTCCGCGCCCTGGATCACGCGGTGGTCGTACGTGCTCGTCATGGTCATGACCGGCGAGAGCCCGAGGCGGGACAGCTCGGCCGGGTCCATGCCGGCGTACTCCGGCGGGTAGCCGATGCCGCCGACGGCGACGATGACGCTCTGGCCCGGCATGAGGCGCGGCACGCTCATCTGGGTCCCGATGCCGCCGGGGTTGGTAAGCGTGGCCGTCGTCTCGGCGAAGTCCGCCAGCTCCAGCTTGCCGCCGAGCGCGCGCTTGACGATGTCGTTGTAGGCGCCGAGGAACTCGGCGAAGCTCAGCGTCTCGGCCTTCTTGATGTTGGGCACGAGCAGCTGGCGCTGCCCGCGCTTCTCGATGTCGATGGCGAGGCCGAACGACGTCGACGCGGGGTCGATGCGTTCGGGCGTGCCCTCGTGCTCGCGGAAGGCGGCCTTCATGCCCGGCACGGCCTCCATGGCCCGCACGATGGCGTAGGCGATGAGGTGCGTGAACGTCACCTTGTCGCCGCCGACGGCCTTCTGGTGACGGTTGATGAGCCGCCGGTTCTCGGAGAGCAGCTTGACCGCGATCTCGCGGACCGACGTCGCGGTCGGGATCGTCAGGCTGGCCTCCATGTTCTCGACGATCCGGGCGCCGACGCCGCGGATGGCCTTCGCCTCGGCGCCCTCGGGGAGGGCGACGCGCACGTCGTGCACCCGCAGGGCCGCGAAGCTC
>CAYPVZ010000415.1:0-3626 GCA_964414235.1 uncultured Rhodothermales bacterium
GTCGAAGGGCGACGAGAGCGGCTCGGCGTCCGGCGTGTCGCTCGGGTCGGCAGCCGGCTGGCTGGCGGGCGCCTCGCCGGACCCGGCGGGCTCAGGGGAAGCGCAGGCCGTGAGCAACAGGGCCAGGGCGAGGGTGGTGCGCATCCGGCTAAGGGAGGGCGACGAGCGGCTCGACCTCGTCGAGGAGCGCCTGCTTGTCGCGGTGGGGGAGGAACGCGTGGCGGAACCCGTTGAGGACGACCTCGCGGAGGGCCTCGGCCGAGATCCCGCAGCGCGTGTGGGCCAGCCACAATTCCTCCGTCGTCGTCGTGTGGCTGAAGAGCGTGTTGTCCGTGTTGATCGTGACCGGCACGCCGGAGCGGACGTACTCGGCGACGGGGTGCGCCTCGTAGCTGGCGACGACGTGCGTCTGGACGTTCGACGTCGGGCAGACCTCGAGCGGGATCTGGCGGTCGACGACGTAGCGGAGCAGCTCGGGGTCCTGGCCCAGCGTCACCCCGTGGCCGATCCGGTGGGCGCCGCACTTGAAGAGGGCCTGTCGGATGGACGCCGGCCCGAAGCTCTCCCCGGCGTGGACGGTGATGTTCAAGAGCTCCTTGCGCGCGGTGTAGAACGCGGCCCCGTGCATCTCGGCCGGGTTGCCGCGCTCGCCGCCCGCCAGGTCGAACCCGACGACGCCGCGGCCGCGGTAGCTCGCCGCCAGCTCGGCCTGCGCCAGCGAGGCGCTCTCGCGGCGGTCGCGGAGGCCGCACACGATGACGCCAGAGCGGATGCCGTGGTCCCGCTGGGCGTCCGCCAGCCCGGCGAGCACGGCGTCGTTGACCTGCCACATCGTGAGGCCCTCGTCGGTGTGAAGGACGGGCCCGTAGCGGACCTCCAGGTAGCGGACGCCGTCGGCGGCCATGTCCTCAGCCAGCTCGTAGGCGATGCGGTGGAGGGCCTCCCGCGTCTGCATGAGCGGGATCGAGTAGCCGAACCACTTGAGGTATTCCTCCAGCGTCGGCGAGCCGTCGATCTTCTGGAGCTCGGCGGCGAGGCCAGCCTCGTCGGCGGCGGGCAGGAGATCGGTCTTGCCCTGGGACTCGGCCAGCTCCAGCATGGTCGGCAGGCGGAGCGAGCCGTCGAGGTGGCAGTGGAGCTCGGCCTTGGGCCAGGCCTGGATCGTGTCGCGGTCGAGGGTCGGCATCGGATGCAGTGGCGTCCGACAAGCTACGGGCAGCGGGAGGCCGGCGCGGGGCTCGTTGGTCCCCCCAAAGCGCGATGAAGAGGGCCCATGAACTCTCCGGGGCGATCCCGGGGCCGGCACCTCGTCGGGGCCGGCGCGTACCTTGCCTCCATCACTCTCCCCCTCTTCCCATGGGTGGCGTCGGCGTTCCTGAGCTTCTTGTCATATTTCTCGTCGTCCTGCTCCTGTTCGGGGCGAAGCGCATCCCGGAGATCGCGCGGGGCCTCGGCAAGGGCATCCGCGAGTTCAAGGATGCGACCAACGAGATCAAGCACGAGATCACGGCCGAGCCGACTCGGTACCAGATCCCCCAGTCCCCGCCGGCCCAGACGCAGCCGTCGCAGCCGTACCAGAGCGAGGTTGCGGCGCCGCCGGTCCCGCCCGCGCCGCCGCCGGCCGAGGGCCAGGCCCCCGGAGCCCAGGGCTAGCTGCCGTCCCGCTGGCGGCGTGCATCGCCAGCCCCCCGTCCGAACGACCCCCTCTCGACCCCCGCATGAGCATCCTCATCGACAAGAACACCCGCCTCGTCGTCCAGGGCATCACCGGCAAGGAAGGCTCCTTCCACGCCGAGCAGATGATCGAGTACGGCACGAACGTCGTCGCCGGCGTCACGCCCGGCAAGGGCGGCCAGTCGCATCTCGACCGTCCCGTCTACAACACGGTCGCCGAGGCCGTCGAGAAGGAGGGGGCCAACGTGTCGGTCATCTTCGTCCCGCCGGCCTTCGCCGCCGACGCCATCCTGGAGGCCGCCGACGCCGGCGTCGAGACGGTGATCTGCATCACGGAGGGCATCCCGGTGCAGGACATGATCCCGGTCAAGCCCTACGTCGACAAGCGGGGCGTGACGCTCGTCGGGCCCAACTGCCCCGGTCTGCTGACGCCCGGCGACTCGGTCAAGGTCGGCATCATGCCGACGATGATCTTCTCGCCCGGCGCCGTCGGGGTCGTCTCGCGCAGCGGCACGCTGACCTACGAGGCCGTCGACCAGCTCACGCGCGCCGGCCTCGGCCAGTCGACGGCCATCGGCATCGGCGGCGACCCGATCATCGGGACGACCCACCTCGACGCGATCCGGATGTTCAACGACGACCCGGAGACCGAGGCCATCGTCATGATCGGCGAGATCGGCGGGAGCGCCGAGGAGGAGGCCGCGGCGTGGGTCAAAGCGAACGTCAAGAAGCCGGTCTTCGGCTTCATCGCGGGCCGGACGGCGCCTCCGGGCCGCCGCATGGGCCACGCGGGGGCCATCGTCTCAGGCGGCGCCGGCACGGCCGACGCCAAGCTGGAGGCCATGCGCGACGCCGGCATCACGACCGTCGAGAGCCCGGCCGCCATCGGCGAGACCGTCGCAGCGCACTTCGCCTCGGTCGCCTAACCACGACGAGCACCGGAGAAGGGCGGGGGGCTGTTTGGCTCCTCGCCCTTTCCATATCCCTCGGCCCCATGAGAGTCAAGCACGCGGAGTTCGCACTGGCGGCGCCCTCGTGGGGGACGCTGCCGCCCCCGACCGCTCCTGAGGTCGCCTTCGTCGGGCGGTCGAACGTCGGCAAGTCGAGCCTGCTCAACGCGCTCCTGGGGCGGAAGCAGCTCGCGAAGACGAGCGGGACGCCGGGCAAGACGCAGGCACTCAATTTCTACGCCGTCAACCCCAACCCGCAGGGCCACCCGGACGTGTTCCTCGTGGACCTGCCGGGCTACGGCTACGCCAAGGTCTCGCAGGCGCAACGGGCGAAGTGGCAGCAGTTCATCGGCCGCTACGTCACCGAGCGCGCCGAGGAGGGCACGCTGAAGGCCGTCATCCAGCTGGTCGACAGCCGGCACGGGATGACGAAGATGGACGAGGAGCTGCTGGCGGTCATGCTGGAGAGCCCGGCCCCACACCTCCTCGCGCTGACGAAGGCCGACAAGCTCTCGGCCAACGCCCGCCAGCAGGCCGTCGCCGGCATCCAGAAGCACCTCGCGCCCTACGGCCTCTCGCTCCCGACCGTCCTCACGTCGTCGGAGAAGAAGCAGGGGCTGGGCGAGCTCTGGGGGTGGATCGACGCGGTGCTGTGAGGCTGCTGCTCGGCTGGCGGAGCCGCCAGCCGGGGCTTACAGACGGACCCAGGTGTTCGTCTGGCCTCCCGCCGGGTTTTGCAGGTGGAGCGTGTCGCCGTCGAGGCGGATGCGGAAGCGGCCGTCGGCCTGCGCGTCGTCGAGCCAGCGGAGCGTGAGGACGGAGTCGCCGAGGACGTCGTAGCGGGCCTCGTAGACCGTCGGCTCGGGGCCGGCGGCGCGTTCGATGATGCGAGCCGTCCCGTCGGCGAAGAGCTGGTAGCGCATGGCGAGCGAGTCCGACCCGGCCGCGCGCCACGTCCCGACGTAGGGCTCGCGTGGCCCGCCGCGACACGCGCCGACGGCG
>CAYPVZ010000416.1:0-3625 GCA_964414235.1 uncultured Rhodothermales bacterium
ACAGGCTCATGACATACACTCCGTTTTTCGTCCACGGTGCGGATCGCCCGTCGCTACGGGAGGCGGATCGTCGGCGCGTCCGGGTCCGGACGATAAATGGTCGCGTTGCGTCCGACGACCTGGACGACGGCCGACTCTGCGATTCGGGCCGCCAGCGCGTAGGCGGTCTCCTTCGCCGGCTCCGGCGCCGCCTCCAGCACGCGCACTTTCACCAGCTCGTGCGTGTCGAGCGCCTGCCGGATGCCGTGCACGACAGCCTCGGTCACGCCCTCCTTGCCGACGTGGGCGATGGGTTTCAGGGCATGGGCGAGACTGCGGAGGTGAGAGCGCTGCTTCGAAGTCAGGTCAGGCACGAGGATGGGGGAGAGGCCGTCGCCTTCCGACCGTTTCGGCGGGCTCGTGATCCCGCGCGTTGCGATGCGGCGCTAGGTTCACGTCCCGTTCCTCTCGGCCTGATGCGCCTCCGCTCCTTCCTGTTCGGCACCGGACAGACGTCGCCCGCGACCGATCTCGGCCTGCTCATCCTCCGTCTCGGCCTCGGGCTGTCGCTCGCGTTCGGCCACGGACTCGGCAAGCTCCCGCCCTCAGACGGCTTCATCGACGGGACGGCCGAGATGGGATTCCCTCTCCCGGCCGTCTTCGCGTGGGCAGCGGCGCTCAGCGAGTTCCTCGGCGGGCTGCTGCTGGCGGCCGGGCTGGCGACGCGGCCGGCGGCCTTCTTCGCGTCGTGGACCATGGCGACCGCCTTCTTCCTCGGCCATGGCGGCTCCTTCGGCGAGGGGGAGATGGCGCTCCTTTATCTTTTCGGCACGCTCGCGCTGCTCGCCAGCGGAGCCGGCCGCTATTCGCTCGACCGGCTCCTGAATCGACCGCGGGCGTCCTACGCCTGAGCGTCCGCCGGCTCTGCTTCGTCGACGAGATCCGCCAGCCGGGCGAGAACGTCCTGGCCGTCCTTCAGCGTCATGACGTCCTGGACGATGGCGCGCAGCTTGCCGGACTGGCTGTCCTTGAGCACGTAGCGACGGCCGAGACCGGCGAGCGCCTCAAGGAGCACGTGGAACATGCGCTGGTGGAAGTAGGCGTCCTCGGCCGGCTCGGGGATGCTGAGGAACAGCCGCTGGTTCTTCCACGCCACGCGCGGCAGGCGGAGCCGCATCGCGAGTGGCCGCATCGCCGCCAGCCGAAGGAGGGTGTCGATGGACGCAGGCGCCGGGCCGAAGCGGTCCTCCAGCTCGGCGCGGAAGGCGTCGATGTCCTCCGCGCTCTCCAGGTCCGCCAGCCGGCGGTAGAGGTTGAGCCGCTCGACCGGGTTCGAGACGTAGTCCTGCGGGATGAACACGTCGTCCTCCACATCGACGGTGGGCTCGGGCGGAGGCGGAGCGCTGTCCTGGTCGGCGAAGACGTCGGCGAACTCCTCGTGGCGGAGCTCCTGCACGGCCTCGTCGAGGATCTTGTGGTACGTCTCGAAGCCGACGTCCTCGATGAAGCCCGACTGCTCCGCGCCCAGCATGTTGCCGGCGCCGCGGATGTCGAGGTCCCGCATCGACAGGTTGAAGCCGGCACCGAGGTCTGAGAACTCTTCGACCGCCTGGAGCCGCTGGCGCGCCTCCTTGGTCAACGAGTGCACACTCGGCACGAGGAGGTAGCAGAAGGCCCGCTGGTCGTTCCGCCCGACGCGTCCGCGAAGCTGGTGGAGGTCCGCCAGCCCGTGGCGTTCGGCGTGGTCGATGATGATCGTGTTCGCGTTCGACACGTCGAGGCCGGACTCGACGATGTTGGTGCAGACGAGGACGTCGAACTCGTGGTCCATGAACCCGAGCATGACGCTTTCGAGCGCGGCCGGCGGCATCTGCCCGTGCGCCGTCTGGACCCGGACGTCCGGCACGAGCGCCCGGATCACGGCCGCCATCTCGTCGATGGTCTGCACCCGGTTGTGGATGAAGAAGACCTGCCCCCCCCGGTTGGCCTCGTAGAGGATGGCGTCGCGGATGAGGTCGCGGTCGAACGTGTGGATCTCGGTCACCACCGGCTGGCGGTTCTCGGGCGGCGTCTGGATGAGCGAGAGGTCGCGCGCGCCGAGGAGCGAGAACTGGAGCGTCCGCGGGATCGGCGTCGCCGTCAGCGTGAGCGTGTCGACGTTGGGCCGGAGCTTCCGGAGCTTCTCCTTGGCGCCGACGCCGAACCGCTGCTCCTCATCCACGATCAGCAGCCCGAGGTCCTTGAACGCGACGTCCTTCGAGAGCACACGCTGGGTCCCGATCACGAGGTCGACGGTTCCGTCCGCCAGCCCGGCGACGACCTCCTTCTGGTGGGCCGCGTCGACGAACCGCGAGAGCTGGCGGATCTCGATGGGGAAGCGGCCCATCCGCTTGATGAACGTCTGCGTGTGCTGCCGTGCGAGGACGGTCGTCGGGACGACCACGGCGACCTGCTTGCCGTCCTGGATCGCCTTGAACGCCGCGCGCACCGCCACCTCCGTCTTGCCGAAGCCAACGTCGCCGCAGACGAGGCGGTCCATCGGGACGGCCTGCTGCATGTCCTCCTTGATGGCGTCGATGGCCGTCGCCTGGTCGGGCGTTTCCTCGAACTCGAAGCTGGCCTCCAGCTCGCGCTGCCAGACGGTGTCGGCCTTGAAGGCGTAGCCCTGCGAGGCGCGGCGGGCGGCGTAGATCTGGATGAGGTCCCGAGCGATGTCCTTGACGCGCTTCTTGGTGCGTGCCTTGAGCCGGTCCCAGGCGCCGGTCCCCAGCTTGGTCAGCTTCGGCTGGTGGCCCTCCTTCCCGGTGTACTTGTGCAGCTTGTGGAGCGCCGCCACGTTGACGAACAGCTCGTCGCCGCCCATGAACAGCAGCCGCACGGCCTCCTGCTTCTGCTCGCGGACGGTGATCGTCTGGAGCCCGGCGAACTTGCCGATCCCGTAGTCCACGTGGACGACGAAGTCGCCAGGGCGGAGCGCCTTCACCTCGCGGAGCGAGAGGCCGCCGCGCGCCTTTTTGCGCTTCCGGGCCGTCGGCCGGTGGTAGCGGTCGAAGAGCTGGTGGTCGGTGTAGATCGCCAGCTTCGCCTCCGGGATGTCGAACCCCTCGTGCAGGCTCTCGACGAGGAGATCGGCCTTGGGCGGTTTCCCGGTTTCGAGGTCACCGCCGAGGAGCTCCCACAACCGACTCTTCTGAGATACGCTGTCGCACAGAACGACGACATCCGTCTGGCTCCGCCGCTCAATGTCGGCCCGTAGGCGCTTGAGATCACCGTTGTACGACGGCTGCGGCGTGGCTGAGAGCTCCAGCGTCTGGTCGCCGTCCTCGGAGAACGTGCCAAACAGAAGCGTCGGGCGCGCGTCGACGAGCGTCGACAGGCCGGGGCCAGTGAGGTACTGCTGCCCGGGCTCGGCCGGCGGATCGTCGCCGCTCTCGGCGGCCGCCAGTCGCTGGCGGTAGGCAGCCTCCGCCTTCGCGAACCGCTCGGCGGCGGACTCCACCAGGCGCTGGCTGTCGAACAGCGCGAGCGGGGTGGAGGTCGGGAGGTAGTCGAGCGCCGTCACGTGGCCACGCGCCGTGTACGTCTCGGCGCCCAGGTTGGGGACGAGGCGCGCCGTCTCCATCCGGCTCACCGAGCGCTGCGTCTG
>CAYPVZ010000417.1:0-3614 GCA_964414235.1 uncultured Rhodothermales bacterium
GCGCTGCCGGACGCCGAGGTCGAGGCCGCTCTCGACGCCGCCCGCCAGCGCGCCGGCCGCACAAGGCTTCGGGCGCAACAAGATCCAGTACGACGGCTTCGACTGGCACGTCCTCCGGACCCAGCACTTCGACGTCTACTACTACCCGGAGGCCGAGGACCTCGCCGCCATCGGCGCGGAGACGCTGGAGGATGCCTACCAGACGCTGGAAACCCGGTTCGAGCTCTCGCTGACGAGCCGCGTCCCGGTCATCTTCTACGCCACCAACCTCCACTTCAAGCAGACCAACACGACGCCTGGCTTCATCCCGGACGGCGTCGGCGGCTTCTTCGAGTTCCTCAAAGGCCGCGTCGTGATCCCGGCCGATGGTGACCTCGGGCGGTTCCGTCGGGTGATCCGGCACGAGCTGGTCCACGTGTTCATGTACAACAAGCTGGCGCGTGTCCTCCGCGACCACCGCCGGCCGACCGACCAGTTCCTCCCGCTGTGGTTCTCGGAGGGGCTGGCCGAGTACTGGAGCGGCCAGCCCGACTTCCAGCACGAGATGATCCTGCGCGACGCCGTCGCCTCGAACTTCTACGTGCCACTCCACGACTTCGACCGCATCGCGGGCTCGTACGTGATGTACAAGGAGGGCGAAGCCATGTGCCGGTTCGTGGCCGAGGCGTACGGTGAGGAGCGCCTGCTCGATCTCATCGAAGAGGCCTGGCGCAGCACCGACTTCGGGGAGGTCCTAGAGGTCGCGCTCGGCGAGGACGAGGACGTGATCTCAGATCGCTGGGAGGCCTGGGTCCGCCGCCAGTACGAGCCGAAGCTCGTCGGGGCGGACGTGGCGTCGCTCGTGTCGCGGCCCATCGGCGTGCGCGGGTTCAACGCCAAGCCGGCCGTCTGGCAGAAGCCCGACGGCAGCCGCGAGGTCGTGTACTACGCCAACCGCGGCAGCTACACAACCGTCCTCTCGCAGCCCATCGACGCGGACCTGCGGCCGGTCGGCGAGCCGCGCGTGATCGTCGAGGGCGAGCGCTCGCTCGACTTCGAGGCGTTCCACCTCTTCGACAGCCGGATGGACGTGAGCGACTCCGGCGTGCTGGCGTTCGTCACCAAGCGTGGCGCGGCGGACGTGATCCACCTCATCGACCTCGCCACGAACGACCGGCGGGCGATGCTCGGCTTCGACGAGCTCGTCGCCATCTACTCGCCGACGCTCGACGCGACAGCGCGCCGCGTGGCCTTCGTCGGGATCGACCGGGGCGGGCAGGCCGATCTCTACGTCTACGACCTCGATGCTGCCGAGTCCGGTCGCTCCGGCCTCCGCCAGCTCACGCACGACGCCTACCACGACCTCACGCCCGACTTCAGCCCGGACGGCCGGACGCTCGTCTTCGCCTCCGACCGAAACGCCTGGGGTCCCGAGGGCGCCTACAACCTGTTCACGTACGAGCTCGACACGGACGTCATCCGCCACGTGACGGCCGGCCCGCAGGTCGACCTCTCACCACGGTGGAGTCCAGACGGCCGGCGGCTCGCCTTCGCCAGTGCCCGCCGCGAGGCCGACGGCAAGTTCAGCGCGCAGGACCTCTGGATCGCCGACCTCGACGGCGCTGAGGATGCCCTGCCGGGCGGCGCTGAGGCGGACAGCGCTGTCGCACCGGGAGGGGTCCAGCTCCGCCAGCTCACACGGTTCGCCAGCGCGGCGTTCGACCCGGTATGGGCCGACGAGAATCACCTCGTGTTTGCTGCCTTCGAGGACTTCCGGTTCACGGTGCGCGGGGTGGCCATCGATTCGCTCGTCTCGCATCCCGAGCGCGTGGTCGATGCCGGCACGCCGCCGCTGGCGGAGCCGTGGACCTACGCGCGCTACGAGGGCGAGGGCGTCCGAGGTGAGCTGTACCGGCGGACGTACCAACTGGATGTTGCCCAGGGAGGCCTCACGACCACCGTCAACGCCCGCGCCCAGTCCGGCGGGGCCACCATCGCGTTTTCCGATCTCCTCGGCGACGACCGCATCTTCGTGACGGCCTATTCGGCCAACTCCTACGTCTCCGGCCGCTCGTTTCTCGATGGCCTGAATGTGGCCGTCACGCGGATCCATCTGGGGCGGCGGGCCAACTACGGCTACGGCGCCTTTCGACTGGCGGGGCCTCGCTACGACCGGACCGATCCGTTCCAGAACTCGCGCATCCCGACCTACGAGCAGACAATCGGCGTGCTCGGACTGGTGAGCTATCCGCTCTCCTTTTTTCGACGCATCGACGTCGAGACGTCGTTCGGTCTGGGAGAAAAGATGGGCCTGCTTCGCTCCGGAGCGGGGCCGTCCTATTCCTCCGACATCGACACGCTGCGGACGGCGACGCTGGCCAACACGATCTCCTTGGCCGAGGACCACGCGCTCTACAGCGCCTGGGGGCCGATGCAGGGATTCCGGGCGAACGCGAGCGTGGGCTACGCGACCGACGTCTGGCTTTCCAACGAGAGCTACTTCTCGCTCTCCGCCGACGCACGCAACTACTGGCGGATCGCGAATGATGTGACGTTCGCCTCGTGGGGCCTCGTCCGCGCCAACGTCGGGCGTCGGGCACGGCTGAACCTGCTCGGCGGGTCGTGGTCGCTGCGCGGGTTCCCCTTCCTGCGCGTGCGCGGCTCGAAGCTGTGGTTTACCTCGCACGAGCTCCGCTTTCCGCTGCTGCGGCGCCCGCCGCTCTTCCCGGTGATCGCAGGCCTCCGGGGCGCGCTCTTCGTCGACGCTGCGCACAACTGGACCGATGGCTACGATGACGTCTATCCCGATCCCGACTACGCGTCCGACGGGCTGAGTATCGGGACGACCAAGGGGTCGTTCGGGGCTGGCGTGCGGATGAACCTGCTGGGCGCCATCGTCCTCCGCTACGACGTGGGCTACCGCTTCACCAACGGCTTCGTCTGGGACGAGCGCCAGTCGTTCGGCCAGTTCTTCTTCGGCTACGACTTCTGATGCGGCGCCGCCTTCTTTTCCTGGTTCTGCTGGCAGGCTGCTCGACGATCCGGCTCGGGGGCGGGCTTGGCCCGTCCGTCGACGATGCCCCGGCGTTCCCCATCGAGCAGGCGTGGGAGCGTGATGCGCAGGCGGCCTTTGGTCCATCCGCTCCGCTCGTGACGGATCGGTATGTCGTGGTCGGGACCCGGCGGGGGGAACTCGTCGTGTTGGACCGAGCGACGGGGAAGCAGGAGGGGGCGGCGGAAGTCGGTACCAGTATCGAAGGCGCGCTGGCGGTCTCCGAGGACCGTGCGGTCGTCTACGTGCCCACGGCCGATCGTGACGGCGGCGTTTCGGCCTATGACGTACGGCGCGGCAGCCGGCGCTGGCGATGGCGAGGAGGTGCCATCCAGGGCGGCGCGGTCCGAGTCGGTGATGTCGTCGTGACGGCGACGCTGGATGGAACGGTGGTGGGCCTCGACGCGGGAACCGGGGAGCAGCGGTGGGGGCACGAGGCTGCGGAGGGGATTCAGGTCCATGCGGCACCGGCCGCCAGCGGACAGGATGTGCTCGTCGCTGACGATCACGGCCGGGTCGTCCGCTATGATGCAGCGACGGGGCAGGAGCGCTGGGTGGTGGAGGTTGGAGCGCCGGTCTATGC
>CAYPVZ010000418.1:0-3612 GCA_964414235.1 uncultured Rhodothermales bacterium
CTACCTGACCTCAGCCGACGGTCGCTACGACTTCTACTACGCGCACCTGGACCGCTACGCCGGCGATGTCGAGATCGGGACGCGGGTGCGGCGCGGCGACGTGCTGGGGATGGTGGGCTCGACGGGGAACGCGCAGGGGCCGCACCTCCACTTCCAGGTGCTGGCCAAGCACGGGGACGGGCGCGGGACGCCGGTCAACCCGTTCGACCTGCTCCGCTCGGCCGAGCTGGCGACGGCACGGTAGCGCGCGGCAGCCGGGCCGAGGCATCGCAACGACCAAGGCCCCTCGGCCAGCGGGACGCGTTCTCAGCCTCACCCCTGTGACCTCCGGCGGTTCCGCGCATCGCTCAGCGAACCCGCCGAGCGACGCGAAACGGCTTCCCTTCCTTCGATGACTCTCCCGACCGCCGCTCCGCAGCGTCCGAGGCCTGACGCCGAATCCGCCGACGATGCGCTGATCCGGGCGGCAGCGCGATGGGTGCGGGCCCCGGACGCGGTGTGGGCCGACTTCCGGGGTCTGTTCCGAGAGCGGACCTACAGTCCGGGGGAGCAGGTCGTCCTCGCCGGGGCTCCAGCTCCGGACGTCTACTTCGTGCAGACGGGCCTGCTCCGTCTCTACTACATCGACCGAGAGGGCCGGGAGTGGAACAAGGCGTTCGTCCAGGAAGGCGGGTTCGCCGGGTCCCTCGCCGCGGGCCTGCTCGGCGTCTCCGCCCCGTACGCCATCCAGGCATTCGAGCCGACCGTCGCCCTGGTGGCCCCGTGGAGCGCGCTGGAGGCGTGCTACGACCGCCACCCCGCTCTCGAACGGCTCGGGCGGCGACTGGCGGAGCAGGTCGCCGTGAAGAAGGAGCTTCGCGAGCGGTCGTTCCTGGAGCGGACGCCGACCGAGCGGTACGAGGCCTTCATGCGCGACGAGCCCACACTGATGGCCCGGCTGCCGCTCTACCACGTGGCCTCGTACATCGGCGTCACCGAGGTGTCGCTGTCCCGGATCCGAGGCCGGCTGGCGCGGGGTGCCCGTTCGTGAGGGCGGCTGCGGTTCTTATCCGCGGGTAAGGCGGAGGTCGCCGTCGGCGCCGGAGGTTGGGGGCACCACGACAGTCGCCACGCCTCCCATGCCTCTGACCTTCTTCATTCACCTGAACGCGACGCCCCGCTGGTTGTCGCTGAGCCCTCGCGAGCGGGAGACGTTCGTCGCGGAGCGGCTCGGGCCGATCCTCGGTCGCCATCCTGACGTCGCCAGCCGGTTCTACGACGCCGAGGCGTTCTCGGCCTCTCCGAGCGACATCGCCGTCTTCGAGGCGCCCGGGCCGGAGGTCTTCGCGGCCTTCTGGGACGCGGTCCGCGACACGGAGGTGTTCACGGCGCCCTTTTTCGAGGTGGTCGGGGTGGTTTCCGGCCCTCGCGTCGGACGCGCTGTGACCGCGCACGTCCGGGGCTCCGGGGCCTTCGACGAGCGCTCGGTGCTGGTGACCGGGTCGACGTCGGGCGTGGGCCGGGCGCTGGCGGTCGCGCTGGGGGGGCAGGGGGCACACCTCGTCGTCCACGGCCGGGACCGTGAGCGGCTCGCCGAGGTGGCGCGCGCCGTCGGGGGCCTGCCTGTGGCGGCCGACCTGAGCGCGCCCGACGGGCCGAGCCAGCTCGTGGAGCAGGCACTCGCCGCTCTCGACAGGACGGGGCGCCCGCCCCTCTCTCTGCTGATCAACAACGCGGCGGTGCAGCGGAAGTACCGGATCGCCGACCTCCCGGTGGCGGAGGCGGCGGGCCTCGCGGCGTCCGAGATCGCCGTCGACCTGACGGCGCCTCTCCAGCTCGCCATGCTCGCGCTGCCGTCGCTGCGGGCGGCCGCCCGGCAGTCCGGCACGCCGTCGGTGCTGGTGAACGTGACGTCGGGGCTGGCGCTGGCGCCGAAGGCGACGGCGGCCGTCTACGGGGCGGCGAAGGCCGGGCTCCGCACCTTCACGAAGGCCCTCCGGTACCAGATGGAGGACGAGGCACGCGCGGGCGGGGCGCCCGTCCTCGTCGTCGAGGCGATGCTTCCGCTCGTGGCCACTCCGATGACGGCGGGGCGCGACACGCGCCTGGCCATGATCTCCCCGGATGACGCGGCGGCGGCGATCCTGGAGGGGCTGGCCCGCGGCCAGCGGGAGATCGCCGTCGGCCAGATCCGCCTGCTGCGGTGGCTCCACCGGTGGGCGCCGGGGCTCGCGGAGCGGCGGCTGCGCGACGGATGACCGTGCCGCCTTTCCACATCCCCCGTCCTCGATCCTCATGGTCCCGCTGATCGTCCTGCTGCTCGGGTGGGTCGCCTTCGGGGTGGCCGGTACCCTCGGCTTCGCCCCTGCCGACTCGGGGCTCGGCGCGCTTCGGTTCGCCCTGGCGCTCATGTTCGCCGTCACGGCGGCGTCTCATTTCCTTCCCCGCTCCCGGGCCGACCTCGTGCGCATGGTGCCGCCGTGGCTGCCGGCTCCGGCGGCGCTCGTCACGGTGACGGGGGTGCTGGAGGGGCTGGGGGCCGTCGGCCTGCTCGTTCCTGCGCTGGTCCGGGCGGCGGCGTTCGCGCTGGCGGCGCTGCTGGTGGCGCTCACCCCGGCGAACGTCCAGGCGGCGCGGGAGGGCGTCGGGATGGGCGGGCGGGCGGCGTCGGCTCTGGGGTGGCGCCTTCCGCTCCAGGGGGCCTGGATCGCGGCGCTCGTCGCGGTGGGCATGTGGGCCGTGTGAGGGGGGGACCGGCTCCCGCCCTAGCTTCGCCGGAGACGCCCTGCCTGCCCGATGCCCTCGCTCCGACCGCTCGCCGCTTCTGCGCGGCCCCTGGGATGGGGGCTGACCGTGGGCCTGGTCCTGCTGGCGGGCTGCATCGCCGGTGACCTGTCGACTCCGAGGCCGGTCGACGCGGCGTGCCCGGAGGGGATGGCGCAGATCGGGCGGACGTGCGTCGACCGGTGGGAGGCGCACCTGCGGGGGCAGTCGCCGTTCGAGGTGCCGGCGGGCGGCGTGGCGGAGACGGCGCCGGGGGTGGTGCCGCAGGGCTACATCAGCGCGGACGTGGCGGCGGCGGCGTGCGCGGCGGCGGGCAAGCGGCTGTGCACGAGCACCGAGTGGCTCCGGGCGTGCCAGGGCCCGGACTCGACGACGTACCCGTACGGCTCGGACTACGTGCCGGGCGCCTGCAACGAGGGGCGGAGCGCGCACCCGGTGGTGGAGCTGTTCGGCGAGGCGACGGACTGGTCGATGGCGCAGATGAACGACGGCCGGATCAGCCAGCTTCCGAACACGGTGGACGCGGCGGGCGCGAACCCGGCCTGTGTCTCGGCCGAGGGCGTGTTCGACCTGCACGGCAACCTGCACGAGTGGGTGGCGGACTCGGCGGGCACGTTCCGCGGCGGGTTCTACGTGGACGCCACGATCAACGGGGCGGGCTGCCGCTACCGGACGACGGCCCACGGCCGGAACTACCACGACTACTCGACGGGCTTCCGCTGCTGCGCCGACGCCCGGTAGGACGTCCCTGCCGCGGACGACGCGCGCCGCCCGCGGCGGGAGGTCGGGGGGCCGGGCTCAGGAGCCGCGGCCGGTGCGCTGGCGGAGGCCGAGCACCTCGCGCAGCTG
>CAYPVZ010000419.1:0-3592 GCA_964414235.1 uncultured Rhodothermales bacterium
TCGGTGGTGTCGTCGTCGCGGGCCGGGGTGGCGCGCGAGGCGAGGACGACGCGGCTGGGGGTGCCGTCGCCGTCACCGCCGGCGGGGACGGGGCGGGGAGAAGAAGGGCGGGGGGCGACCTCGGCAGGCGGCGCGCTGGCGGGCGCCGAGAGCGGGGGCGCCGTCGGCGGCACGCGGAGGTCGGGCGCGTCGTCGAGCGGCGTCCCGTCGGCGGTCTCGGTGGGGGCCTCCAGGTAGCGCTGGTTGTTGCGGACGAGCTCGGCCGCGACGGCCATGTAGTTGCGTGAGCCGGACGAGATCGCGTCGTAGAGGATCACCGGCATCCCGAAGCTGGGCGCCTCCGAGATCCGGACGTTCCGCTGCACGACGGCCTCGAACACGCGGTCGCCGAAGTAGCGCCGCACCTCGGCGGCCACCTGGTTCGAGAGCCGGAGCCGGCTGTCGAACATCGTGAGGAGCACGCCCTCGATCTCGAGCGCCGGGTTCAGGTGCTCCCGCACGATCTTGATCGTGTTGAGCAGCTGGCCCAGCCCTTCGAGTGCGAAGTACTCGGTCTGGACCGGGATCAGCACCGAGTCGGCCGCGGTCAGCGCGTTGAGCGTGAGCAGGCCGAGGCTCGGCGGGCAGTCGATGATGACGAAGTGGTACTGGCGGCGGAGCCGCTGGAGCGCCTTCTTGAGGACCCGTTCGCGCTCGAACAGGTCGATCATCTCGATCTCGGCCCCGACGAGGTTGATGTGGCTCGGGACTACGTCGAGGAACGGCATCTCCGTGTGGAGCGCGGCGTCCTCGACCGAGACGCTCCCCGTCAGCACGTCGTAGATCGACGAGGCGACCGTCCGCGGCTCCACGCCGAGCGACGACGTCCCGTTCGCCTGCGGGTCCGTGTCGATGAGCAGCGTGGGGTGCTCGCTGGCCGCCAGCGAGGCGGCCACGTTGACGGCCGTCGTGGTTTTCCCGACTCCGCCCTTCTGGTTCGCGACCGCGATGACTTTGCCCATGATCGGGGCGCTGTGTGGGAGGACGCCGCGCCGGGGCGTGAGAAAGGAGAGAGACGGGGCCGCGCGTGCGACCGTGAGGCCTCAATATAGAGGTGGCCCGGAGACTCCTGCCAGCGTCCGAGTCCCCCTGTGTTTCCCCACGTCGTCTACGCGGGAGAGGCGAGGGTGATCTCAATCGATTGTCGAAGTGCCTCGGGTCATCTCATTGGGGGACAGAGATGGCGTAAGCTGAAGTCAGCGTCTGGCGCCAAAAAGAAACCCCGACCGGCGCGACGCCGGTCGGGGTTGAGTGTGGGGCCGGGCCGGTTGTCGTCCCCCCGGACAGATCGCCAGGCTCGACCTCACTCGGTCCTCGAACGATAGGGAACAGAATCTTCCCCGTCAAGGGGGTGGTGGGATTTCGGTGAAGCATGGGGCGAAACACGGCGCCACGCACCGCGATATTCCGGCCCCCCACGCCCCGACTGTGACTCTTCACTCGCTCGAGAATCGCTCGTTCCTCCTCCTCGTCGCTCTCGTCACGTTCGTCTTCGCGTGGACGGTCGGGGTGTTCCTGCTCCCGGTGTTCTGGGCGGTGGTGCTGGCGGTGCTCTTCACGCCGCTCTTCGAGTGGTACCGGAAGCGGCTCCGTGGGCGCGCCACGGTCGCGTCGCTCCTCACGCTTCTCACCGTCCTGGTCGCTGTCGTCGGGCCGCTCGTGACGTTGGGGGCGCTCGTGACGCAGGAGGCCATCGGCGTCTACCAGAAGGTCGCGCGGGGCGAGATCGACCTGACGCAGCCGGTCGCGACGGTCGAGCGGTGGCTCCCGCAGCTCAGCCAGCGGGCCGAGGAACTCGGCGTCGACTTCGATGCGCTCCGCGAGAACGTGGCGTCGTCGGCGCTGGCGGTGAGCCAGGGCGTGGTCACGCGGCTGCTCGGGGTGGGGCAGCAGGCGGTCGAGTTCACGCTGCTGCTGGCGGTCACGTTCTACGTCCTGTTCTTCTTCGTCCGCGACGGTGCGCGGCTGCGTGCGCTGCTCATCCGCGCGCTCCCGCTGGGCGACCCGCGCGAGGAGCGGCTATTCACCAAGTTCGCCGCCGTGACGCGGGCGACGGTCAAGGGGACGTTCGCGATCGCGGCCATCCAGGGGGCCATCGGGGGGCTCGCGTTCGCCATCCTGGGACTTGGGTCGCCCGTGCTCTGGGGCGTGCTGATGGGCGTGTGCTCGCTGATCCCGGCCGTTGGGAGCGCGCTCGTCTGGGGGCCGGCGGCGCTGTACCTGGTCCTCACCGGGGCCTGGGTGAAGGGAATCATCCTGGTCGGCGTCGGCGTCGGCCTCATTGGCACCATCGACAACGCGGTCCGGCCCGTCCTCGTCGGGCGCGACGCGGGAATGCCGGACTACATGATCCTGCTCTCGACGCTCGGCGGGCTAGCGACGTTCGGGTTCTCCGGCCTCGTCATGGGCCCGGTTGTGGGCGGGCTCTTCATGACCGTCTGGGAGATCTTCACCGAGGAGTTCGGCCCGGCTGACGACGACGAGGACGTGCCCGGCCTGGAGCCAGAGCTCGCCGACGCCGTCGAGGCGGACCCGGCCGACCTCTCACTCGACGCGGCGCCGACGAGCCCCCTCGAAGTCCCCCACGCCTCGGTCCCGATCGACGTGGACCCGCCATCCTCGTAGCGGCCGACGCGCGCCGCCAGCGGCTCAGGCGAAGACGACCGTCTTGTTCTCGTGGACCAGGACGCGGTCTTCGAGGTGCCACCGGACCGCCCGCGCCAGCACGTCGCGTTCGAGCGACTGCCCGACCTGCTTGAGGTCGGCCACCGACTGGCGGTGCGTGACGCGGGCGACGCCTTGCTCGATGATCGGCCCCTCGTCGAGGTCGGCCGTGACGTAGTGAGCCGTCGCGCCGATCACCTTGACGCCGCGCTCGAAGGCCTGCCGGTACGGGTCGGCGCCGATGAAGGCGGGCAGGAACGAGTGGTGGATGTTGATGATGCGGTGCGGGTAGCGGTCGACGAGGGCCGGGGAGAGGATCTGCATGTAGCGCGCGAGCACGACGAGGTCGACGCCGGTCTCGTCGAAGAGCGCGAGCTGGCGGGCCTCCGCCTCCGGCTTCGTGTCGGCCGTGACGGGGACGTGGTGGAACGGCACGCCGAACCGCTCGACCTCGGCGCGGAGGTCGTCGTGGTTGCTCACGACCAGGGCGACGTCGGTGTGGAGCTCGCCGCGGCGCCAGAGCCAGAGGAGCTCCAGCAGGGCGTGGTCGAACCGCGACACCATCAGCGCCGTCCGCTGAGGCCGGGCGGCGTAGGACAGCCGCCAGCTCATCCCGAACGGCCCGGCGACGACGCGCTCGAAGGCGGCCTCCAGCGCGCCCGCCGCCAGGTCCAGGTGGGGCGTCGTGAACTCGGCCCTCAGGAAGAACGTCCCGCCCTCGGGGTCGGTCGAGTGCTGGTCGAGCGCGGTGATGTTGGCGCCGTGGTTGCGCAGGAACCCGCTGACGGTGGCGACGATGCCAGGCTGGTCGGGGCAGGTGACGAGGAGGCGGGCGAGGGGGACGGTCATCGGTAGCGCGGGCATCTCGCAAGATCGCGCCTCCCGGACA
>CAYPVZ010000420.1:0-3568 GCA_964414235.1 uncultured Rhodothermales bacterium
GTTCTACGCCTGGGCGCAGGACCTCATCAAAAAAGGCCTCGCCTACGTCGACAGCCAGTCCGAGGAAGACATCCGCACGGGCCGCGGGACGGTGACGGAGGCTGGCACGCCCAGCCCCTACCGCGACCGCTCGGTCGACGAAAATCTCCGCCTGCTGGAGGAGATGAAGGCCGGCGAGCACCCGGACGGCTCGCACGTGCTCCGGGCAAAGATCGACACCGAGTACGGGCCGATGGCGCACCCCAACATGAAGCTGCGCGACCCGCTCATGTACCGGATCCGCCGCGACGCCCACCACTACCGCCGCGGCGACGATTGGTCCATCTACCCGCTCTACGACTGGGCGCACGGCCAGGGCGACGCCATCGAGGGCATCACACACTCGATCTGCACGCTCGAGTTCGACGTCAACCGCCCGCTCTACGACTGGTACCTCGACGCCCTCGGCATCGAGGAGCCGCCCCCGGCCCCCTCCGGGGCCAAGTCGAGGCCGCACCAGCACGAGTTCGCCCGGTTCAACCTCGACTACACCGTCACCTCCAAGCGCAAGCTCCGCCAGCTCGTCGAGGAGGGCCACGTCGCCGGCTGGGACGACCCGCGCATGCCGACCGTCGCCGGGCTGCGCCGCCGCGGCGTCCGCCCCGAGGCGCTCCGGCGCTTCTTCGCCGAGCTCGGCGTGACCAAGGTCAACGGCTCCGTCGAGATCCAGCAGCTCGACTACGCGCTCCGCGACGACCTCAACGGCGTCGCGCGCCGTGTCATGGCCGTCACCGACCCCGTAGAGCTCACCATTGAGGGCATCGAGGGCACGACGTGGATCGACGCGCCCTACTGGCCCCACGACGTGACGCCGCCCACGGACGCGCCCGCCAGCCGCCGCCTCCCGCTCTCCGGCACCGTCTGGATCGAGCGCGACGACTTCTCCGAGGACCCGCCGAAGGGCTGGAAGCGGATGGCGCCCGGCGTGGCCGTCCGCCTCCGGCACGGGCCCGTCGTCGAGTGCCTCGGCGCCGAGCGCGACGCGGACGGGACGCTGGTCGCCGTCCGCGCCCGGCTGGCGGAGGACGCCAAGCCGACCGGCGTCATCCACTGGGTGGACGCCGAGCACGGCCTGCCGGCCGCCTTCCGCCTCTACGACCGCCTCTTCTCGGTCCCCGACCCGGCGTCCGCGGAGGACTTCCTCGGCACGCTCCACCCGGAGTCGTTCGTCGAGAAGACGGGCTACGTCGAGCCCAGCGTGGCCGACGACCCGGCCGACACGCGCTACCAGTTCGAGCGCGTCGGCTACTTCTGGCGCGACCCCGAGGACTCGCTTCCGGGCGCGCTCGTCTTCAACCGGATCGTCGCGCTGCGCGACAGCTGGGGCAAGAAGGAGGAGACGCCGGAGGCGCTCGCCGCGCCGGCCCGCTCGCCCGAGCGCAAGGCCGCGCCCGCCGGCCCGCGCGACGCCGCCGCCGGCCTCGACGACCGCCAGCGCGAGACCTACAGCGCCCTCGTCGTCCGCGGCGTGGGCGAGGAGGAGGCCGCCGTCCTCGCCGCCGACGCCGCGCTCCGGTCCCTCTTCGAGTCCGTCCTGAGCCAGTCCGACAAACCCCGAGAGACCGGCGCCCTTGTCGTCCACGACCTACGGCGCGCCCTCGGCGACCGCGACCTCGCCACATCCAAGGCCGACGCCACCGCGCTGGCGGACGTGCTCGGCATGGTCGAGGCCGGCACGCTCACGCGCAACGCCGCCTCCGAGGCCGTCGCCACGCTCGTGGACGAGGGCGGGACCGCCGAGGCCGTCGTCGCTGCGCGCGGGCTGGCCGCCGTCCGCTCCGAGGACGCCCTCGCGCCGACCATCGACGCCGCGCTCGCCGACCACCCGGACGAGGTCGCGCGCTACCGGGCCGGCGAAGAGCGGCTGTTCGGCTTCTTCGTCGGGCAGGCCATGCGCCGCGCCGGCAAGGGCGCCGACCCGAAGGCCGTCCAACAGCTGCTCCGCCAGCGGCTGGCGGGCTGAGCCGGCCTCGCCACCGAGGCGGAGCGGGCCAGGGCGGCGCCGAAACGCAGAGCACATCGCCAGACCGCTACCATGCCTGCACCCGACCCGGAGAAAATCCTGGCCTTCGATTCGCCCGGACGCCTCAGCGCGTGGCTGGAAGCGAACCACGACGCCGAGAGCGAGCTCTGGGTCCAGGTCTTTAAAAAGACGTCCGGGGTCCCGAGCGTGACCTGGGACGACATCGTGCAGGAGACGCTGCGCTGGGGCTGGATCGACGGGATCCGGAAGGCGCTCGACGACGAGGCCTACCTCCAGCGAATCACGCCGCGCACGGCCCGCAGCATGTGGTCGAAGCGCAACACCGAGCACGTCGCCCGCCTGATCGCCGAGAGGCGGATGGAGGCGCCGGGCCTCGCGCAGGTCCGCGCGGCGAAGGCGGACGGCCGGTGGGACAACGCCTACGCCCCCCCGAGTGAGGCGGAGGTGCCGGCCGACTTCGTGGCGGCGCTCGACGACCGGCCGACGGCGAAGCGGTTCTTCGAGACGCTGCCCCGGTCGAGCCGGTTCGCCATCGCGTACGGCCTGACGACGGCGAAGAAGCCCGAGACGCGGCAGAGGCGGTTCGAGAGGTTCATGGACATGCTCGACCGCGAGGAGAAACCCGGCGCCAGCTAGGCCGCCAGGAGCGTGGCCGTCCCTCCGAAGCCCCTGAGGGAATCCTCGCAAGCCACGCGCGCGCGACGGGCCGCCCGTGCGTAAGCCAGGGAGTTCCGATACCGAGGGGACCGGCCCCCGCCGCCCCGCTGGCGGCCGCCCTCGACAAGCTCCGCCAGCGACGCGCCGCCGCCCCCGACCCGGCGCGCACCGCCGGCACCACCGAACTCCCGGGGAGGACGCACCCCCGACCTGACCCGCCTGCCCCGTGAACTCTCTTGAGCCGAAGCTCGTGACCGTCCTCCGAGAGGGGATCGGCCGCGTTCAACTCGGGCGGGACCTCGCCGCCGGCCTGCTGGTCGGCGTCGTCGCCCTCCCGCTCGCCATCGCCTTCGCCATCGCCTCCGGCGTCGAGCCGCAGCAGGGGCTCATCACGGCCGTCGTCGCCGGCTTCCTCATCTCCGCGCTCAGCGGGAGCCGCGTCCAGATCGGCGGGCCCACCGGCGCGTTCATCGTCCTCATCTACGGCATCGTCCAGGAGTTCGGCTACGACGGGCTGGCGGTGGCCACGCTCATGGCCGGCGGGCTCCTCGTGGCGATGGGCGTGGCCCGCCTCGGCGGGCTCATCCGCTACGTCCCCTACCCCGTCACCGTCGGGTTCACGGCCGGGATCGCCGTCGTCATCGCCTCGGGGCAGGTCCGCGACGCCCTCGGGCTGGACCTCGCCTCGGTCCCGGCCGCGTTCGCCCCCAAGTGGGCGGCCTACGCCGGGGCCCTCGGCACGCTCAACCCGTGGGCCCTCGGCCTGACCGTCGCGACGGCGGCCGTCGTGGTGGGGCTGCCCCGCCTGGCGCCCCGCGTGCCCGCCTCGCTGGTGGCGCTCCTCGCCGCGACGGCCGCCGTGGCCGCCTTCGACCTCCCCGTCGAGAC
>CAYPVZ010000421.1:0-3566 GCA_964414235.1 uncultured Rhodothermales bacterium
GATCCTTCGCTGGCGCTCAGGATGACAGAAGCGACTTTTCGCACAGAGCCTAGCTTCGCCCCCCCGCTGCGCCCCCCCTTGCCGGCGGGCCGCCTCCGATGCGTGTCCGTCACCCGCTTCGCCTCGCGCTGTTCGCTGCGCTGGCGTCCATCGGGGCGCTTGCCGTCGGCATCGGCTGCACGGTCCTCCCCCGGTCCGGCGCCGAGTTCATGGCGGGACTCGGCGCCCTGGTCGCGTCGCCCGTCTTCGCCGTCCTCACCGTGCTCTGGCTCCGCCAGCACGCCGCGCGTCGCACCGGAGCGCTGGGCCTCGCCCCGCTGGCGGTCGGGGTCCTCGCGCTCCCCGGACTGGTGATCGCGGCGTGGGCGGTGCTCAGTTGGACCGTCGGCCTGGCCACCCTGCTGGTCGGCTGAGGTCTCTCCCACGGTCGGGGAGCCGGCTGCTCGGAGCAGGCTGCTACTCCGCTGGCGCGGGGATCTGCCCGGCCGGCGCGGCCCGGCGCGGCTGCACCCCGAACGTGACGGCCGGGAGCACCCACGCCCCCCCGTCGGTGCTGACCAGCACGGCCAGCTCGCCCCCCCAGTAGGCGACATCGCCCTTGCGGAACCCGATGACGGGGCCCGCCGACAGCTCCGCGTCGTCGCCGTTGGCGAGGACGAGGGTTCGGAGGCCGTAGTACTCGTGGTCGTCGCCCGCCAGCAGCGTGGGGTAGAGCGCGACGAGCGTCTCGCCGCCCCCGAACGACACCGAGCCGCCGACGTGGGCGGAGAGGGCGGATGCGCTGTCGGTGGGGGCCCGGAGGAGCCGCGACGCCCCGCCCCCGAGGATGGCGCCGGCCCGACGGGCCTCGACATCGGCATAGGCCTGGACCCGGGCGCTGAGCTCCCACCCCCCGCCCACGCCCGTCCGCACGTTGACCCCGGCCGTCGGCCCCAGCGTCATCAGGTACGTGCCGACGGAGCCCTCGACGCGCGTCTGCCCGGCCGGCAGGGGCTCCGGCGTGAGCAGCGGCGTCGGGAAGAAGCAGCCCGGCAGGCCGAGGAGCGCGGCGGCGAGGAGGAGCGAGCGCATGGCGGCGGGGCTGGCGGACGGTCAGCGTACCGGCGCCGGGCCGCTCCGCTCTGGTGCATCTGCACTACTCCGTTCCCGTACCGAAGGCGCCCCGGGCCACGAACCCCGACGGGCTCTCCTTTCCTCTCACCCGACGGGCCGCCCCGATGCCTCCGATCCTTCGGACCATTCTCAGCGGGCTCGCCATTGCCGTCGCCCTCGGCGCGCCGGTCGTCGGCCTCCTCGCCTGGGCGCTCCGCCAGCCGCTCGACCGGCGCGGCTACGTCCGGCGCGACCTCGACTCGTCCGCCATCCGCCTGCTGATAATCGCCGCGGCGCTGACCGCCGCCGCCCTCGGTGCCCTTCTCGACTGGGAGCTGAGCGCTCTCCACGCCGCTCCCTGAGATGACCCTCCTCCGCCGGCTCGTCCTCACACTGCCCGTCGCCCTGCTCGTGAGCGCCACCGCGCTGGCGGTCTTCTTCGTCACCGAGGGCGAGTTTGAATCGGCGGCCCGGGTCCACGAGTGGGGGCTGAGCGTCTTGCTCTTCGTGCTCACGGTCGTCGGCGTGATGATCAGCGCGGGCGTCGAGACTGGCGCCGGGCTCCGCGCGCTGCGGGTGCGGAGCCGAGGTCACGTCTTCCTCGTGCTGAACCTCGGGCTCGCCGCCCTGGCCATCGGAGCCGGCGCCGAGGTCCTCTACGCGTGGGCGCTCCACGGCCGCCTGCCAAACCTCGACGCTCGCGCCACCACGGACGTCTTCACCACCGGAGCCAGCCTCTGGATCTGGCCCAACCTGAGCGCCGCCGCCGCCTTCAGCATGTACGGGTTCGCCCCAGGCCCCGTGTGGCGGTCGGGCCGAGGCTACGTGGGCAAGGGGCAGCCGTGGGGATGCACGATCAACGCTGTGATGTTCGCGCTGCTGGCGCTCGGCGCTGCGTGGGTGCCGGTCCCCTTCCTCGTCCCCGGCCTGCTGCTCGTCGCGTACGGCGTGCTCCTCGCCCGCGCGGGCATCCTGGAGGCGCCCCCGAAGCTCTGAGGCCGGCTAGCCCAGCGTCTCTGCGGCCTTCCGCAGCCGCCGGACCGTCGCCTCGCGGCCGAGCACGACCAGCGTCTCGAACATGCCGGCGCCCGCCGTCACGCCCGTCGTCGCGAGCCGGACCGGATGGATGAGCTGCCCGAACCCGACGCCCTCGTCCTCCGCCAGCTGGCGCATGGCCGCCTCGGTGCTCGCCTCGGAGAAGTCGGCGTCGGCCTCCAGGCGGTCGGCGTAGAGCGCGACGAGACGGGAGGAGTCGTCCTTCCAGCGCTTCTTGAGGCCCGCCTCGTCGTAGGCCGTCGGGTCCTGGAAGAGGTAGGTCGCGTCGGCCAAGTCGGAGGCCTTCGTGAGCCGCTCGCGCAGGAGCCCGGCCCCCGCCACGAGGTGCGCCTCGTCGACCGGCCCGACGGCGGCCTCGACGGCCGGCCGCGCGCGCCGTGCGATCTCCTCGGGCGCGAGCGCGCGGAGGTGCTGGCCGTTGAACCACAGCAGCTTGTCCATCGAGAACTGGACCCCGCTCTTGCCGATCCGCGCCACGTCGAACGCCTCCACCAGCTCGTCGAGCGAGAACAGCTCCTGGTCCGTGCCCGGGTTCCACCCGAGCAGCGCCAGGAAGTTGACCACGGCCTCGGGCTCGAAGCCGCCTTCGCGGTACTGGACAACGGAGACCGGGATGTGGAGCCGGTCCGCCGAGCGCTTCGAGAGCTTGCCGCCGGTCGGGCTCATGATGAGCGGGAGGTGCGCCAGCCGCGGCGGCGTCCACCCGAGCGCGCGGTACATCAGCAGGTGCTTGGGCACCGACGACAGCCACTCCTCGCCCCGGATCACGTCGGTGATGCCCATCGCGTGGTCGTCGACGACATTCGCGAGGTGGTACGTCGGCATGCCGTCGCTCTTGACGAGGACCTGGTCGTCGACCGTCGCCGTGTCGAACGCGACCTCGCCGCGCACACCGTCGACGAACGTGACCGTCTCGCCCGCGGGCACCTTCAGCCGCACGACCTTGTTCTTTTCGAACATAGAAGCCAAGTCCGCCACCGCTCCCGGCATCGACAGCGAGTTACGCATCTCCATGCGGGTGGAGGCATCGTAGCTCGGGTTGGGATTCGACTCGGAGCGATGCCGCTCCTTCATCGCCTCGATCTCCTCAGGGGAGTCCCACGCGATGTAGGCGTGCCCGCTATCGATCAGCGCGTTCGCGGCCTCCTCGTACAGCGCCCGCCGCTCCGACTGGCGGTACGGCCCGACGTCGCCGCCCTGGGTCGGGCCCTCGTCGACCGCCAGCCCGGCCCAGGCGAGGCCGTCGAGGATGTCCTGCTCCGCCTCGGGCACGAAGCGGCCCTGGTCGGTGTCCTCGATGCGCAGGATGAAGGTCCCGCCGGTCTTGCGGGCCAGCAGGTAGTTGGTGAGCGCCGTCCGGAGGCCGCCGATGTGGAGGAGGCCGGTGGGCGAGGGCGCGAAGCGGACGCGGACCGGGG
>CAYPVZ010000422.1:0-3552 GCA_964414235.1 uncultured Rhodothermales bacterium
CTGCGAGAGGTTGTCCTCCTTCTCGTTGTCGAGCCGGTCCCCCAGCGCCCGCCGCACCGCTCCGACGACGCGCATCGCCAGCCCCGCCAGCGACGCCACCAGCCCCACGTACAGCCCGGTCCCGACCCACTGGCGGACGCCGAGCGGCACCTCGGCCGGCAGCGCCGTCGCCGCGACCGTCAGCGCCCCGAAGAGCAGCACCCAGCGCATCGGCCGCTCGGTCCCCACCACGAGGTGCCCCCGCAGCGGCAGCCGGTGCGGCGCCCGCCGCCGGATCCGGTGCAGCGCCGCGTAGACCGCCGCGTGCACCACCAGCGCCACGCCCACCGCCACCCCCAGCGTGACCCCGAAGACGGGCCACGGGCCGAGATCGGCGAGAACGGCGGGCGGGGGCAGCGGGCGCATGAACCCTCAACGCACCCCCTCCCCTCCCAGGTTGCCCTGGAAGGCCGTGACACCGCTTCCAGTCACTGAGTCTCCACGCTCGTCACCGGAATCCCGCGGTGGGGGCCGCGTCGTATCTCCGCCGTACCATGACGCACGCCGTCACGCTCTCGCATGGAGACGCCTCCCCGCGCTCAGACCATCCCCGACGCCTTCAACGCCGTCAACCCGGACGTGGCGTTGCCTGCCGACGACACGCGGTACGTCGACTTCACCGAGTGGCGCGGCCATCAGCCCGTCGCCTTCCGGATGGCTCGCCGGATCGAGATGGCCGACCGCGAGGCCAACTACCTCAAGCTTCTCTTCACCGGTCACCGAGGCAGCGGCAAGTCCACCGAGCTCCTTCGGCTCCAGGAGCGACTGGAGGAGCAGGGCTTCTTCGTCGTCTACTTCGACTCCGCCGCCGTCCTCGACCCCAACAACGTCGACTACACCGACGTGCTGCTGGCGACCATGTACCACGTGGTCGCGGCCGTCGACGCCAGCGACCTCGGCCTGACGATCGACTCACGCGCCGTCGACAAGCTCTACCAGCGGCTCGGCACACTCACCGTCGAGAAGGAGATCGAGCGGGAGACGAGCACCGAGCTCACCGCTGGCGCCGAGGTCAAAACCGGCATTCCCGGCCTCGTTTCTCTGCTGGCGGGCCTCACCACCCGCCTCCGCGGCGGCGTTCGGGACAAGCAGGCGCTCCGCGTCGAGATCGACCAGGACATCGTCGCCTTCCAGGAGGACCTCAACGACGTCATCCGCGACCTCCGCCTCCAGCTCAAGGACCGCGGCAAGCGGGGCCCCGTCATCATCGTCGACAGCCTCGACCGGATCACGCTCCGCGCCGACGCCGAGGCCACCCGCGACAGCCACACGGCCCTCTTCATCGACCACGCCGAGCAGCTCAAATCGCCTGACTGCCACATCGTCTACACGCTCCCCGTCGCCCTCCTCTGGAATCAGAACGTCAACTCGTCCTATTCCGACACGCCCTCGCTCCTGCCCATGGTGAAGGTCCAGGACCGCGACAACCGGGACTGCGCCGGCGCCCTCGACCTGCTCGAAACCGCCGTCGGTGAGCGCATGGACCTGGGCCTGTTCGAGGACACCACCGACCTCCGCGACCTCTGCCGGCTCTCCGGCGGCCACATCCGCGACCTCATGCGGCTCCTCCGCGATGCCTGCGTCTACGCCGAGGGCGACCGGATCTCCGCCGAGGCCACTCGCCAGGCCCGCCGCTCGTTCGTCAACGCCTTCGGACGGCTCGTCCCCGAGGCCGCCCTCGACACGCTCGTCGAGATCCACCGGACCAAGACGCTCCCGAACCGGCCCGAGAACGCCGCCCTCCTCCACCAACTCCTCGTCCTGGAGTACCACAACGACGAGGAGTGGCACGACGTCCACCCCGCCGTCCTGCAGACCCGCGCCTTCCGGCAAGCGTGGGAGGCTCGCTCCGATGCCTGACCTCGGCCCCGACGACGCCCGCGAGCTGGCCGCCCTCGCCCGCGGCCTCGACTACGCCGACGGCTTCGCCCTCTTCTTCGCCCGCGTCGACGCCCGCCGCGCTCTCGTCGACGCCCTCCGCCAGCGCCTCCCCGACGACCTCGGCGTGATCGAGGTCGACGTCCCCGCCGACACCCCGGACCTCGAAGCCCTCCTCGCCCGCCGACTGGCGGACACCCCCGCCGACGGCCGCCGCGCCGTCTTCGTCTACGGCCTCGAAGACGTCCTCTCCGAGACGCGCAAGGACGAGCGCGACGCCTTCCTCCGCGTCCTCAACTTCAAGCGCGAGAACCTCCAGCGGGCCGTCCCCCACCCCGTCGTCCTCTGGGTCCCCGAGTTCGCCCTCCGCATCCTCGCCGTCGAGGCCCCCGACCTCTGGGCCTGGCGCAGCAGCGTCCTCGACTTCGCCCCCTCCCACGAAGACACCGAGCGGACCTGGGGCCAACTGGCGGATCACGGCTCCGAGGACGAGTACGTCCGGATGACCCCGGCCGAGCGCCGCGAGCGCGCCCAGACCCTCGAATCGCTCTACCACGACTACTCCGACCGCGACGACGCCGAGGCGCCCGACGTCCTCCGCATCCGGGTTGACCTCGCCGACCGCCTCGGCCGGCTCTACCGCAGTCTCGCGGATTTCGAGCGTGCAGAGCGGTTCGCCCGCCAATCCCTCAAGATGGCAGAGCACATAGGCGACGAACCCGCAATCGCGAGAGCCCTAGGCAACCTTGGGAATGTGATTCTGGAGCGGGGCGATTTCGATGAAGCCGAGGCCGTTCTCCGGAGAGCTCTTGCCGCCAGTGATCAATTTTATGGGCCAGATCATCCAGAGGTCGCCATCGCGGCCAATAACCTTGGCGGGGTGCTTAACACACGGGGAGATTTTGAGGGTGCTTCGGCTGCTTTCCTTCGCGCTCTCGCCATCGAGGAGCGCCTGTACGGACGAGATCATCCCCTGGTCGCCAACCGCTTGAATAACATTGGCGGCCTGCTTCTAGACCTAGGAGACCTCGATGGTGCTGAGTTGGCTCTGCGCCGTGCTCTCGCTATCGACGAGCGAGCCTACGGCCTTGAGAACCCTGCCCTTGCCAGTCGGGTGAACAACCTAGGAGGTGTGCTTGCTGCCCGTGGAGATCTTGACGGTGCAGAAAACGCCTTCCGCCATGCACTCAATGTCGACGAAGCAGTTTATGGCTCTATCCATCCTCGCGTGGCCATTCGCCTGAACAACCTCGCCAACGTACTCCGAACTCGGGGCGACTTCTATGGCGCAGTGGCTACCTACCAGAGAGCACTAGACATTTTTGAGCGCACGTTTGGCGCAGGCCACCCAAGTACTCAGAGTGTGCGCCAGGACCTTACCTCGCTACTGGCGGAACGCGAGGCCGCCTCCGACCGCCCCGCCTGAGCACGACCCCCCTACGAAGTCCCCCTCCTGGACAGGAGGGGCCAGGGGTGGTGGACCCCGCCCCCCCCCCCAAGCGGTCCGCCCTAGTGAGTAGTCCCCGTCCTCGTCGAGACTCTGGGTGGTTGGGCGTGGTGCTGGGGGGTGTGGGGGGGGGGGCAGAGTTCCGATCTATATAGTAGTGACAGATCTAGTAGAGACTCTGGGTAGGG
>CAYPVZ010000423.1:0-3552 GCA_964414235.1 uncultured Rhodothermales bacterium
ACCCGGCGCGGGCCGTCCAGTCGGGCGCGTAGGCGTCAGCGCCACTCGGAGCGTCCCGACAAGCGGCGGCCGACGGCGTAGACGAAGAAGAGGCGCCGGGCCGTCGCATCGCGCCGGGCGTCGCGCCATGCCCACGCGGCGCTGGCGGCGTTGGCGAGCATCGAGCCACCCGCGAACGCCGCCGCCACGGCCTGCGCGAGCGTGTCCGACGACGTGAGGGCGACGGTCAGCGCGGGCACCGCCAGCGGCACGAACTGGCCAGGACGCTCGGCGTAGCGCGAGACGAGCTCCCGGAGGTAGCCGACCGACGCGACGGCGTCCTCGACCTCCGCCACGGCCGGTGCCACGCGCTGGCGGTAAACGCGCGCGGCCTCGACCGCGAAGTCGGCGTCCCACGCGGCCGAGGCGACCTCGGCGGCGAACTCGTCGACGGCGGCGCGGAACCGGGCGAGCGGCCCGTCGAGGTCGGACCGGACGTCGAGGACTTCGGCGACCGTCGCCCGGTCGAAGAGCGGCAGGCGCTGGAGGACGCTCGCGCCGAGCCCGCCGCTCCGGGCCTCGGCGACGCGCGGCGCCGAGACGCCCAGCCATCCGGCCTCGACGGCGTCGCGGAGGACCTCGGCCGTCGGGCCGTCCAGCAACGGCGTCGTGTCGCCGCACGCGACGGCGTCGGCCACGGCCGCGGCGTACGTCTCGGCCGCCGCCTCGGCGAAGTCGGACGGACGGGCGACCGCGCCCACGCCCAGCGTCTCGATGGCGAGCCGGCCGGCGTGGACCGCCGGCGTCAGCGCGTCGAGCCCGCTGCCGGCGACGGCGTCGGCGAGCGCCCGGCGGTACCGATCCCACCACGCGTCGACCGTCGCCGCGGCGATGCCCGGGTCGATGCGGCGGCCGGCCCCGAGTGCGTGCGCCAGTCGCTCGGGCCCGTCGCCCAGCCCGAGGTCGTCCGCCAGCCCGGCGAGGACGGCGAGGCGGCCGGCCACGTCCGGCGGGTCGTGGTCGCGGAGGCGCAGGAGCAGGCTCGCCGCCGGGCTGCAGAGCGTCACGCGGTCACCGTAGAGAAGGGCGGCCTTGACGAGCGGGAGCCCGACGTCGAGGTCCGCCGGCAGCGCCGAGCGCGGCGGACCGACGCCGACGGTGAGGTGCATGGCGTGTGTGGTGGGCACCGTACGGTCGGTGGCCCGGGTGCCATCAGCGGGTCAGCCACGTATCCGCCCGCTCATGACGACGTCCAGTTGTACCGGGAACGTGGGGCGTGCCGCGACGATTCGCGCCCGATGATTGCCGTCACCGCCCCCGTCGCCCGCTCGTTCCGGCTGGCGGCGCCCGTGGACGCCGCGTGGGCGCTGCTCCACGACGTGCCCCGGTGGGGGCGTCTCTTCCCACACGTCGAGGCGGTCGAGCCTCTTCCAGACGAGGCCGGCGCCTTTCTCTGGCGGATGTCGCCGCTCGGCCCGCCCGGCGGGCGCGTTCGCATCGTCTACGCCTGCCGCTACGTCGCCGACGAGGCCGCGCGGACGATGACGTGGACGCCGGTCGAGGGCGTTGGCAACGCGCGGTTCGATGGAGCCTGTGCGATCGTGCCGGTCGAGAGCGGCGGGACGACCGGCCGGCTCCGTCTGGTGGCGACGCTCCAGGTCCCGGCCCCGTCGTTCCTCCGCGGCGTGGTCGAGGCCGGCGTGACCGCCGAGATGGGGCGGATGACAGATGTTTTCCTCGGGCGCCTCGACGGCGCGCTCGGCGTGTAGGACGAGTGCTGACGGCGGCGTCGGAAGGCGGAGCAGGATGGGGCCGAGGTCTCAAGAGATGAGGATTTCCGGCGATCTGGAATGAAAAGGTGTCGGGATGGGCCAACACAACGTGGGTGGCAGCGTTCATGGACTCCCGCTTCTGCGGGCCCCTGGCTCCCACCACCACCGATCTCCAATGACTCTCCCTGCACTCCGGCTTGGCCGGATCCTTCCCCTCGCCGCCGTCCTCGCCCTGACGGCGTGCGACAGCACCTCTGGCGGCTCCGTCGACTCGGAGGTGACCTACAAGGGTCGCGTGACCAGTGACGCTGCTGCTGCCCGCGCCGTCGGCGTTGAGGGCGCGACGGTCACGTCCGCGTCCGTCTCTTCCTCCGGCAGCGTCTCTGCCCTCGGGGGCTCGGCGACGACCGACGTCGAAGGCACGTACACGCTCATGACCGCCGGCACGGCCCAGGCGGCCGTCGTCTCTGCCGAGAAGGGGGCCTTCGAGACCTCCGCCCTCATCGAGGCCGGCGGCGCCGCCAGCGGCACGATCGTGGCCCCGCCGATGACGACCGAGACCGATGCCGAGGCCGCCGTCTACGTCGCCGCCAGGGCACGGGGCAGCCGCGCCCGCGTGGCCGACGCCGCCTACTTCGTGACGGCCGACGTTGCCTCCGAAATCAAGGCGGGCCGGACGACGGCTGCCGAAGTCGCCGCCGCGCTCGACGCCTCGCTCAAGGCCGAGGGCCGTCAGGCCGATGCCGACGACGAAGACACCGACGAGCTCGACGACGAACGCGACGAGTCCTACCGGGCGCTCCGGCTGGCGCTCTACGCCGACGCGTCGGTGAGCGTCTCGACCGAGGCGTTCGATGCGGCCTACGCCGATGCCTACAGCCGCGCGTCCTTCGAGGCCTCGGCAGCGGCCCGCGCTGCTCGCGCCCGTGCGCTCGCCGCCGCTCGGTTCGGCGCGTCGACGAGCGCGTCGGCCTCGGCGTCGATCCAGTCGCGCGCGCGGATTCTCGCCGCTCTTGCCGCGTCGAGCGCCATCGAAGCGGAGTTCCGGGCCCAGTCGGCCGCCCAGACTCGGATCGCGGCGCTCCAGCAGGCCAAGCTGGCGCTCATCGCGGCGCTCCGCTCGGCGTCGAACGAGACGCAGCGCACGGCGGCGGAAGTGGCCTACGTCGCGGCCGTGAATGCCCAGCTGGCGGCCGAGACGGGTGTCTCGGCGTCGGCCCTCGCCTCGGCTCTCGGGCTGACCGTTTCCGCCCGGAGCGCGCTCATGACGAGCGTCAACGGGGCGGCGGATGGCGATGCCGTCGCCTCGGCCTTCGCCTCGTACATGACGTCGGCCCGGTCGGCCGTGAGCGGGCAGGTGTCGAGCGAGCTCGCCGTGACCGTCGTCGTGCTGCTCAGCGCCTTCTAATTCCTTCACGGCGACGTCGTCGCCACAAGCCCGGGTGTCCGCCTTGCCAGGGACGCGGCGCCCGACTCGTCGCCCCGGGACGTTTGTCCCGGGGCGACGTTCTTTATAGCGTCTCCCGATTGGGGGGGGCGAGCTTGGAGGTGTTTCCTCTCCCCCCGCTCGTCCCCCATGTCTCTCCGGATCGTCCAGTTCGGCCTCGGCCCCATCGGCCAAGCCTCGGCCCGCCTCGCCCTCGACCAAGGTCACCAGATCGTCGGCGCGCTCGATCTCGACCCCGACCGCGTCGGTCGCGACGTCGGCGAGGTGATCGGTCGTGAGGCCATCGGCGCCGACGTCCGCGACGACATCGCGGCGCTCACCGAATGGGCCCCCGACGTCGTCCTCCACACCACG
>CAYPVZ010000424.1:0-3551 GCA_964414235.1 uncultured Rhodothermales bacterium
TCGGAGAACCGGTCGGCGCGGACCGGCTTGGTGAGGACGGCGTCGAACGGGCCGGGCGCGGCGATCTGGCGGCCGAGCGGGGTGAGGAGCACGAGCGGGCGTCCACCGCCGGCGCCGACTCGGAGCGTTTCAGCGAGGGGGAAGGCCTCGTCGACGCCCAGCGTGAGGTCGAGAGCCGCGAGGTCGTAGCGCCCGCCATCGCGGACCCAGGCGAGCGCGGCGTCGGGCGTGCCGAAGGCGTGAACGGTGAGGCCGAGCTGGGTGGCGAGGCTGGCGACGGCGTCGCGCGCGCCGTCGTGGTCGTCGACGAGGAGGAGCGTCTGGCCCTCCAGCGCCGGCAGCTCCGGTCCCTCGATCACGGGGACGGGCACGACGACGTGGAACGTGGAGCCGACGTCGGGCGCGCTCTCCACTCGCAGCGTCCCCCCCATCGCCTCGACGATGCGCTTCGAGATCGCCAGCCCGAGGCCGGTGCCGCCAAACCGGCGCGTGGCTGAAGCATCGACCTGTGTGAACGAGTCGAACAGCCGGTCGAGGTGCTCGGTCGGGATCCCGATGCCGGTGTCCTCCACGCGGAGCCAGAGGTCGGCCACGCCGCGCCGCTGTTGGCGGACCGCGACGTGCAGCGCAACGGTCCCTGACGGCGTGAATTTGACCGCGTTCGAGAGCAGGTTGAGCACGACCTGCCGGAGCCGGGCTCCGTCCACCATCACCTGGGCCGGCACCCCCGCGTGGACGTGGCAGACGACTTCGACGCCCTTCTCGCACGCCGTCGGCGCGACGACGGCGAGGGCGTCGTCGGCGAAGTCGCGGAGCGCGACGGGTTCGGGCTCCAGCTCCAGCCGGCCGGCCTCGATCTTCGAGAAGTCGAGAACATCGTTGATGATGCCGAGCAGGGCCCGCCCCGAGGCCTGGATCGTGGCGACGTAGTCGCGCTGGTCCGACGTGAGCGACGTGCCCGCCAGCAGGTCGGTCATGCCGATGACGCCGTTCATGGGCGTCCGGATCTCGTGGCTCATGGTGGCCAGGAACTCGCTCTTGGCGCGGGCCGCAGCGAGGGCGTCTTCTCGCGCGCGCTCGAGCCGCTCGACGGCCTCGTGGCGGGCGCGCGTCACGAACACGCTGAGCGCGCCGACGGCTCCGAGCGTGGCCAGGAAGGCGCCGGTCGGCACGCCGGGGTCGTCGACCCAGAAGACGGCGCCAGTGGCCCCGGCCACGAAGAACGCCGTGTAGACGGCGAGCAGGCGCGGGCCCTGGATGCCGGCCGAGCACCCGAGGTAGACGAGCAGCACGCCGAACGCCGAGGTCGGCGTCAGCCCGCTGGCGGCGGCCATCGCCAGCTGCCACGCCGAGACGACGAAGAACAGGACGTGCGCCAGCGAGAGCGCGTGGCGGCGGACGGTCACGCTCGTGAACGTCAGGGCGCTCAGCGAGAGGGCCGAGAGGCCGATGGCGAGCCGGCCCGCGAGTGGGTCCACCACGTGACCCTCTCCGAACTGGTACAGCCAGCCGATGCTGACGAGCGCCAGCCCGCCAACCAGCAGGAGGACGAGGTAGAGGCGGAGGGCAGAGGGGACGGCGTCGGGCATTTCGGAGCGCCGCCGTGCCGTTTGGTAACGCGCACGGCGGCCGGGGCGGGCAAAAGACCGGCTCGTTCCTAGGGGCAAAGGCCAGTCCAGTCTGCTCGCCCCGCTGGCGGCGCTCCAGCGCAACCGGGACTCCCCCATTCCTCACCGCATCAGCTCCGCGGTCTCAGCATCTTGGGCGGACGCTTCCTGTCCGTATCCCATGCCCGTCACAACCACCGCCGACCTCAAGCGCGGCAACGAGGTCGAACTCACCCTCGACGCCTTCGCCGACCGCGGCAAGAGCCTCGCGCGCGTCCCGGGTCCAGGCGTGGCCGAGGGCGGTGCCGAAGGCGACGCGCGCGGCGGCTACGTCGTCTTCGTGGCCGGCGCCGTGCCGGGCGACCGCGTCCGCGCGCGCGTGATGAAGCGGAAGAAGGGCTTCGCCGAGGCCCGCCTGCTGGAGGTGCTCGAGGAGAGCGAGCTCCGGACGGACCCGCGCTGCGAGTACTTCGCCGACTGCGGCGGCTGCAAGTGGCAGCACGTCCAGTACCCGGCGCAGCTGGCGATGAAGGGCGAGGCCGCCGTCTCGGCGCTCACCCGCGTCGGCCTCGACCTGAGCGCCGCCGAGGTCCACGCCCCGCTCGGAGCGGACGGGCACGACGGCTCGGGCGGCATCTACTTCTACCGCAACAAGATGGAGTTCTCCTTCTCCGCCATGCGCTGGCTGACGGACTGGGAGATCGCGACCGGCGAGCCGCTCGACAAGGACTTCGCGCTCGGCCTCCACGTGCCCGGCCGCTTCGACAAGGCGCTCGACCTCAAGGCGTGCTACCTCCAGTCCGAATGGAGCGCCCGTCTCGTGAACGGCGTCCGCCAGTTCGCCAAGGAGAACGGCTGGACACCCTGGCACCCGCGCGAGCACCACGGCTACCTCCGCATCCTCGGCCTCCGCACGCCGGCCCACACCGACGACCGGATGGTCAACCTCGTCACGACGCACCACGACGAGGCGCGCATGGCCGCCTTTGCGGACTTCCTCCGCGCCGACTTCCCCGAGGTCACCACGCTCGTCAACACGATCAACTCGGGCGTGTCGCAGACGGCCTTCGGTGAGGCCGCGCACACCGTCTTTGGGTCCGGCCTCGTGCGCGACCGGATCGGGCCGCACACGTTCGAGATCGCCTCGAACGCGTTCTTCCAGACCAACACGGTCGCGGCCGAGAAGCTGTACGCCGTCGCGAAGGCGTTCGCCAGCTTGAAGTCGGGCGATGTCGTCTACGACCTCTACTGCGGCGCCGGGACCATCTCGATGTTCGTCGCCGACGCCGCGAAGAAGGTCGTTGGCGTCGAACTGGTGGAGGAGGCCGTCGAGAACGCGCGGGCGAGCGCCGAGGCGAACGGGGTCGAGAACTGCACGTTCGTGGCCGGCGACATGCTCCACCTGTTCAAGCCCGAACTGGTCGAGGAGCACGGGCGGCCGGACGTGCTGATCGTGGACCCGCCGCGCGCCGGCATGCACCCGAAGGTGGTCGGCCAGATCGCCCACCTCCGGCCGGAGCGGATCGTCTACGTCTCCTGCAACCCGCAGACGCAGGCGCGCGACCTCGCCATGCTGATGGAGGCCGCCGCCTACACCATCGAGGCCGTCCAGCCGGTCGACCTGTTCCCGCACACGCACCACGTCGAGAGCGTCGTCGGCCTGCGGCTGACGTAGCGGAAGCTTCACGCGCGCAGCAGGCACCAGCGGGAACGCCTGGATTTACTTGTTGTAACAGGTACCGTAAGGTCAGAGGACGCTTCCGGCGTCCGACGCCTCCACCCCTTCACCCCATGACCATGACCCGCACTCTCCTCATCGCCGCGCTGGCGCTCCGCCACGCCCGCGACACCGACACCCGCCAGCCGCTGCACCTGGTGCAGGGCGACGCCCGCCGGCTGGCCTCCCCGTACGGTCACTTCGTCAGCGTGGTCGCTTGCCTGGTG
>CAYPVZ010000425.1:0-3528 GCA_964414235.1 uncultured Rhodothermales bacterium
CCGGCCAAGCCCAGGTCGGCGCGCTCGTGGACGGCCGCGTCGTCCGGCTCTTGGCAGCCGAGGGCCAGGTCGTTCGCCGCGGCGCGGCCGTCGCCGCCATTGAGAGCCCCGAAGTGGCCCGGCTCCAGGGTGAATACCTCCAGGCCAAGGCGCGCGTCCTGCAGGCCCGGCAGCAGCTTGAGCGCTCGCGCCAGCTCGCGGCCGAGGACCTCATCTCGGGCACGCTCCTTGAAGAGGCCGTCGCCGACGCGGGCGCGACCGAGGCGCAGGCCGCCGCGCTGGCGGGCGACGTCCGCGCCCACGGCGGGACGGTCCCGAGCGGTCCGGGCGCCGTGACCGGCCGTGTCGTGGTGACGACGCCGATCTCGGGCGTCGTTTCCGAGCGCTGGGCCGAGTTGGGTGCGTTCGTCCAGTCCGGCGCTCCGCTCTACGAGGTCGTCGCGCCCGGCCAGGTCTACGCCGACGCGAGCATCGACCCGGCCGCCGCTGCCACCATTCGCCAGGGCGACGTGGCCGCGATCGAGGCGCCCGGCGGGCGCCGCTTCCGGGGCGTCGTCCAGTTCGTCGGGGCCGAGCTCGCGGGCGAGACGCGGACGGCGACCGTCCGGCTCCGCGTGACGAACGCGACGGCCGAGCTCCGGCCCGAGACGTTTGTCACGGTCCGTTTCGATGGAAAAGCGGGCGAGGCAGCCGCGGCCGGGAGGATGGCGATCACCGTGCCCACCGAGGCGGTCGAGCGTGAGGGGGCCGAGGCGTTCGTCTGGGTGCCCGTAGGCGGCGAGCTCCAGACGTATGTCCGCCGCCGCGTCACGCTCGGCGAAGCGACGGGCGACCGCGTCGAGGTCACGGCGGGCCTGGAGCCGGGCGAGCGCGTCGTCGTGGACGGTGTGTTCGCCCTCAAGAGCTTCCGAAGCCGTGGCGAGCTCACCGAGCATAACCACTGACCCACTCAGGACAGACCCGGTAGTCGTGTATGAGCCGCGCGTCCGGGGAGGCGACCGGCCCCCGTCGTGCTCGACGCGGTACGCGGAACGGTCTACCGCATCCGGGCTGGCGCGGTCGGGTGGGCGGACGCCCTTGAGGGATGCGCGTGAGCGTGGTCGCGTTGTCTCTCTACAACCGAGAGTGCCAGCGGCTCCGTCCGAGGCGACCGGCAACTCGCCCCGTGGCATCGTGCAGCGCGGGCTCGCGCCGCATCTCCGTCGGGGAGCATCTGCCGTCCTGCCCTGGGCTTCACGGAGCGTCGGCGGAGTGATCCTCGACCCAAACACGACGGCCGCTCGCTCGGCCGTCGGTTCGTCGTGTGGATGGCCGTCGTGGGCCGTCAGTCGGGTTCGGCTCGGCCTACGACGGCAGGTGCCGGACAGTCACGACTGGTGGACAGATGGGGATCAGGGGCCCTGGTAGGAGAACCGTGCGAGGATGGCAGGGCCGTCGGTTCCTTCGCTGGAGATGAACAGGCCGCCGTTGGGGTGAATGGCGCGCCCCTCAGGCTGATCAACGTCCGCGGGCTCCAGGCTCCACACGCCGCTCACGGCGCCGGCCGCGTCGAGGGCGACGAGCGACTCGCGCCGCGACGAGAGCAGGACCGTCTGGCCTGTGACCGGGTGGATCGCGAGCGCTGACGGCCGAAGTTTCCGCTTGCCCGGCACGTCGTCGGGGTCGAGGACGAACGCGGGGGTGGCCGCCAGCGCGCCGGTCGCGAGGTCGAAGGCGTAGACCACGTTGCGGTCCTCGTAGGCGTCGTCGCCTTCCTCCTTGCAGGCGATCAGGAGGCGGTCCTTCGCGGCGTCGTAGGTCAGGCCCTCGGCGTCGCAGTCCTTGGCGCCGAGGCCGGTCTCTGTCGTCGTCGTGCGCGCCTCGCCGCCGGACCAGCCGCCCAACTCCAGCACCGCACCGTCCGAGCGGAGGACGAACAGGCGGTCGCCGGCCAGTGCGATGCCCTCGTAGTCCCCGTTGGGGCCGAACGGGACGACGGTCGAGACGCGGCCGGTTTCCTGGTCGATGACGTAGAGGTCGCCTTCCTCGTCCTGGATCGCTCCGAGGTGGCGGTCGTCGAGCACGGTGAGGCCCGAGATCTCGCGGAGCTCATCGGGGAGCTCGAACCGCGCCACGGGCTGGTCGAAGCGGTACGGGGCGCTCGTCGTGGTCGGCCCGGCCGCGGTCGAGACGGGCTGGACGGGCGGACTCGCCGAGTCGGGGCGGGCGCAGGCGGTGAGCGCCAGCGCGAGCGCGGTGAGGGGCAGAGGGGAGGTCATGACTGAGGTGGTCGAAGGGGAATCAGTCGCGGTCGATGCAGAGGACCTCGCCGTCGCCCGCGTCGACGATCACGTCCACCTCGGCCCCGGTGACGGCCAGGTCGATCTCGTAAACCAGGAAGCCGTCTTCTTCGTCGAGGTCGAGGTCGGTGAGCGTTGCGCCCGGGACGGCCGCTAGCGCGGCGTCCTCGGCCTCGGCCGCGGTGATGCGCGCGAGGCCGGGCGGGATCGGGGCGTCGTCGGCGATGGGGATCGTGCCCTCGACGCGGCAGTCCGGGGCGGGCATTGTCTGGGGCGTCGGGGTCGTCGTCGCCATGGAGGGCGCCGCCGGGGTCGGCGGCTTCATCAGCGCGGGCGTGACGAACGCGACCAGGGCGATGAGCGCGAGGCCGACAGCGGCGAGGGACAGGGCGGTCTTCATGGGGTCGGGGGCAGGATGCGGAATCCAACCCGGACTCCCTTACGCGTCCCTTGCGACCACCTTACAGATCTGACACCGAGGGCAGGAAGAGCGTGAACGTCGATCCGGCGCCTAGCTCGCTTTCGGCCTCCAGCCGGCCGTCGTGGGCCTCGGCGATGGCGCGCGCCAGTCCGAGGCCCAGCCCGAGGCCTCGCTCGTGACGGGTCCGCTCGCTACGGTAGAGGCGGTCCCAGATGCGCGGCAGCTCGTCTGGCAGGATGCCCACGCCGGTGTCGCGGACGCAGACCCACGCGCCGTCGCCATCGTGCCCGGTCGAGAGCACGACGCGCCCGCCGGGCGGGGTGTACTTGACCGCGTTGTCGAGGAGGTTGGCGAGCGCACGCCGGACCCGCTGGCGGTCGGCATCGACGGCCCCGGCCCCGCCGAGCGCGGTCTCGAAGGCGACGCCCTTGTCCTCGGCGACGAGCCCGTAGAGCTCAGCCACGTCGGCTGCGAGCCTGTCCAGGTCGAGCCGCTGGCGGTCGAGGCGGAGGGCGCCGGCGTCGGCCTCGGCAGCGTCGAGGACGGTCGCCAGCGTCGCCTCGGCCACGCCGGCGGCCTCGGCGATCCGCGCGAGCGCGGCGCGGTAGGCCTCGGCGTCGCGGTCCCGCTGGAGCGCCAGCTCGGCCGTACCCCGAATCGACGTTAGCGGCGTGCGGAGGTCGTGGGCCACGTCGTCGAGCGTCCCCCGGAGGCGGTCGACGAGCCCCTCGATCCGGTCGAGCAGCCGGTTGAAGAGGCCGCCGAGGTCGGCGAACTCGCCTCCGGCCGCGGCCGTCGGCGCCCGCTCGCGGACGTCGCCCGTCGCCG
>CAYPVZ010000426.1:0-3515 GCA_964414235.1 uncultured Rhodothermales bacterium
CTCCGCGACGAGCGGACGGGCACGGTCGAGGCGCGCGTCCGCTCGGCCAAGCCGCTGGCGGCCGACGAGGCCGAGCGGCTCAAGGCCGCGCTCGAAGCGCGCGCCGGCAAGACCGTCCGCATGCGGATCGACGTCGACCCCTCGCTGGTCGGCGGGCTCGTCGTTCGCCTCGGCGACATCGTCTACGACCGGAGCGTCAAGCACCAGCTCGAAACCCTCCGCGGCCAGCTCGCTGAGCGCGCCGCCGTCAGCCTGAACTAAACCCGCTCGCGCGGGCACTCCCGACACCGAACTATGGCCACCGCGATCCGCCCCGACGAAGTGACCGCCGTGCTCCGCGAGGAGCTGGGCAACTTCACCTCCGAGACCGACACGTACGAGGTCGGCACCGTGCTCCAGGTGGGCGACGGCATCGCCCGGCTCTACGGCCTCTCGAAGGTCCAGGCCGGCGAGCTCATCGAGTTCCCCGAGTCCGGCGTGACGGGCATGGTCCTCAACCTCGAAGAGGACAACGTGGGCGCCGTGCTTTTCGGCGACGTCAACACCGTCAAGGAGGGCCATGAGGCCCGCCGCTCCGGCCGCATCGCGTCGATCCGCGTCGGCGAGGGCATGCTCGGCCGCGTCGTCGACCCGCTGGGCAACCCGCTCGACGGCAAGGGCCCGATCGCGGGCGAGCTGTTCGAGATGCCCATCGAGCGCAAGGCGCCGGGCGTCATCTACCGCGAGCCGGTTACCGAGCCGCTCCAGACCGGCATCAAGGCCATCGACTCGATGGTGCCGGTCGGCCGCGGCCAGCGCGAGCTCGTCATCGGCGACCGCCAGACGGGCAAGACGGCCGTCCTCATCGACGCCGTCCTCAACCAGAAGCGGACGCACGAGACGGGCGACAAGCCGGTCTACTGCATCTACGTCGCCGTCGGCCAGAAGGCCTCGACGGTCGCCACGCTCCAGGCCGCGCTCGAGCGGTACGGGGCGATGGAGTACACGGTGATCGTGAACGCGCCGGCCTCGGCGCCGGCGCCGCTCCAGTTCATCGCGCCGTTCGCCGGCGCCTGCATCGGCGAGTTCTTCCGCGACACGGGCCGCCACGCCCTCTGCATCTACGACGACCTCTCGAAGCAGGCCGTCGCCTACCGCGAGGTCTCGCTGCTCCTCCGCCGCCCGCCGGGCCGCGAGGCGTACCCGGGCGACGTGTTCTACCTCCACTCGCGGCTCCTGGAGCGCGCGGCCAAGATCACGGCCGACGACACGATTGCGAAGGACATGAACGACCTGCCCGACTCGCTCAAGGGCAAGGTCAAGGGCGGTGGCTCGCTGACGGCGCTGCCGGTCATCGAGACCCAGGCCGGCGACGTCTCGGCGTACATCCCGACCAACGTGATCTCGATCACGGACGGCCAGATCTTCCTGGAGTCGAACCTGTTCAACGCAGGCGTCCGGCCGGCCATCAACGTCGGCATCTCGGTGTCGCGCGTCGGCGGCAACGCGCAGATCAAGGCGATGAAGGGCGTCTCGGGCACGCTCCGCCTCGACCTGGCGCAGTACCGCAACCTGGAGGCCTTCGCCAAGTTCGGCTCCGACCTCGACCCCGCCACGCAGCGCCAGCTCAACCGCGGCGCCCGTCTCGTGGAGGTCCTCAAGCAGGGCCAGTACGAGCCGGTCCCGGTCGAGGAGCAGGTCGCCGTCATCTACGTGGCCGGCAAGGGCCTCATCGACGCCGTCCCGGTCGGGCAGGTCCGCACCTGGGAGAAGGACTTCCGCGAGGCGCTCCGCCTCAAGCACGCCGACGCGCTGGCGACCGTCACGCAGACCGGCAAGCTGAGCGACGAGACCGCCGCCGTCTTCGAGCAGGAGGCCACCGACCTCGCCTCGAAGTACGCCGGCTAAGGGACCGCGGGGGCTCGGGTTCGCGCCCGAGTCCCCCCGTCGCAGTCCCTCGACCCTCTAGTCCCCAGTCCCTCGACATGGCTTCCCTCCGCGACATCCGCAGCCGGATCGGCTCGGTCCAGAACACGCAGCAGATCACGCGCGCCATGAAGATGGTGGCGGCGGCCAAGCTGCGCCGGGCCCAGGAGCGGATCTTCGCCGCGCGCCCGTACGCGTTCAAGATCCGCGAGATGATCGGGCACCTCCGCCAGCGTCTCGACGTCGAGACGCACCCGCTCTTCCAGGAGCGGCCCGAGATCCGCGGCGCGCTCCTCATCGTGGTGACGTCCGACCGCGGACTGGCGGGCGCCTTCAACGCCAACCTCCTGAAGGTGGCCGAGGCGACCATCGCCGAGCGGTTCCAGGCCCAGCGCGACGCGGGCACGCTCAAGATCCTGGCCATCGGGCGCAAGGCGCACGAGTACTTCGGCAAGCGCGGCTTCGACCTCGTCGGCGAGTACCAGGGCGTCTTCAACGACCTCCGCTTCCCGCTGGCGGGCGAGGTCGTCGACCGCGCCGTCGAGGGCTTCCTCGCCGAGGAGTGGGACGTGGTCGAGGTGGTCTACAACGAGTTCAAGAACACGATCTCGCAGAACCGCGTCGCCGAGCAACTGCTCCCGATCCCGGCCGAGACCTTCTTCACGCCGCTGATGGAGGCGTCGGACCAGATCGACACGGACGCGAAGGAGGCCGGCGACGTCGAGTACCTCTTCGAGCCGTCGGCCGAGGTGCTCCTGGAGCGTCTCATCCCGGAGTACCTCCAGTACCAGCTCTGGCGCGCGCTTCTGGAGTCGAACGCCGCCGAGCAGGGCGCCCGGATGGTTGCCATGGACAACGCGACGACGAACGCGGGCGAACTGCTGAAGACGCTCAAGCTCACCTACAACCGCGCCCGCCAGGCGGCCATCACGACGGAGATCATCGAGATCTCGTCGGGCGCCGAGGCCATGCGCCAGGCGACCGGCGGCTGACGACCGGCTCCGTCGATCGATTCCCGAGGCCGGGGGCGCACGTCGCCTCCGGCCTCGTCGTTTCCGAGTCGCCGGCACGTGCCGCCAGCGGAGCGAGGGCCGGCTACCTTTCGGGTCCACCCCCGACCTCCCCGTGTTTCGTCGTCTGGTCCCCCTCATCCTGCTGGCGGTCGTCGCCAGCGGATCTGCCCTCGCCCAGCACGCGCCGCTCCAGCCGGCGGCCGACGCCCCGCCCGACACGACGGCCGACGTGAGCGGCTGGGACGTGTCGCGGCCGCACGGCCCGACGCACACCGTCCGCTTCACCACGACCGAGGGGACGTGGATGAACCTCGACGTGAGCCCCGACGGCCGGACGGTCGTGTTCGACCTGCTCGGCGACCTCTACACGCTGCCCATCGAGGGCGGCACGGCGCGGCGGATCACGTCGGGCCCGGCGTTCGACGTCCAGCCCCGGTTCTCGCCGGACGGCACGCGGATCTCGTTCACGTCCGACCGCTCCGGCGGCGACAACATCTGGACGATGGCCGCCGACGGCTCCGACCTCCAGCAGCTCACCGACGAGAACTTCCGCCTGCTCAACAACGCCGTCTGGACGCCCGACGGCGAGTATCTCAT
>CAYPVZ010000427.1:0-3510 GCA_964414235.1 uncultured Rhodothermales bacterium
GGGTGGGGGGAGCGGTCTCGGTCATCGGATCGGAAAAAGAAGCCAGTCGGTCCGCCTCGGCACCGGGGCGGGGCGGGTCAGTCGCCGACGGCAGCGTGGAAGGCGTCGAAGAAGTCCGCCAGCTTGTCGAGGTCCTTGACGCCGGGGCTCTCTTCGAGGCTCGACGACAGGTCGATGGCGTACGGCCGCATGGTCTGGACGGCCTCGGCCACGTTCGCGGCCGAGATGCCGCCGGCGAGGAACAGGTCGACCTCGGCCGCCAGCTCGCGCGCGACGCGCCAGTTGAAGCTCTCGCCGGTGCCGCCCCACAGGCTCGTGTGGTGCGTGTCGAGCAGGACGAAGTCGACGACGTCGAGGTAGGGCGCGACGAGGGCGCGGACCTGCTCGGCCGAGGCGTCATGCTGCACGCGGATCGCCTTGATGACGGGCACGTCGACGGCGGCGCACGTCTCGGGCGTCTCGTGCCCGTGGAGCTGGGCGAGCGTAAAGCCCACGCGCGCACAGGTCTCGTTGACCTCCTCGGCCGTCTTGTTGACGAACACGCCGACCGGATCCGGCCCCACGACCCACCCGACGATCTCCTTCGCCACGTCGGGCTTGACGTAGCGCGGGCTGTCCTCGTGCTGGATGAACCCCAGGAAGTCGGCCCCGGCGGCGGCGGCGGTGCGGGCGTCGTGGAGGCGCGTGATGCCGCAGATCTTGACCTTCGTCATGGGGCGACCGCGTGCGCGGCGTTGGCGAGCGCGAGGGCCGTCTCGCGGCGGAAGGCGGCGAGGGCCCGGCCCGGGTCGGGCTGGCGCATGAAGTGGGTGCCGATGAGGAAGGCGTCGGCGCCGGACTGGCGGAGGCGCGCGGCGTCCGCGGCCGTCTTGATCCCGCTCTCCGCGACGCGCACGATCCGCTCGGGGAGGATCGAAAAGACCCGGTCGGCGCGGCCGAGGTCGACCTCGAACGTGGCGAGGTCGCGGCTGTTGACGCCGAGGACGTCGACTTGGTCGAGGTCCAACAGGTCCACCTCCTCGTCGGCGTGGACCTCGACGAGGACGCCGAGGCCGAGGCCACGCGCGGCCTCCAAGAGATCCGCCAGCTGCGCGCGGTCGAGCGCGGCGGCGATGAGGAGGACGGCGTCGGCCCCGTAGGCGCGGGCCTCGACGAGCTGGTACTCATCGACCACGAAGTCCTTGCGCAGCACCGGCAGGTCGACGGCGTGGCGGACAGCGGCGAGGTCGTCGAGGGTGCCGCGGAAGTGCGTCGGCTCGGTCAGGACGGAGATGGCGGCGGCGGCGGCCTGCTTGTAGGCGCGGGCGACGTCGGCCGGCCGGTAGTCGGCGCGGATCTCGCCCTCGGAAGGGCTCGCGCGCTTGCACTCGGCGATGGTCGCCGGGCCGTCGGGGCGGCGCAGCGCGCGCGCGAGGGAGAGGGTCGGCGCGTGGAAGGCCGGGCGGCGCATCAGGGCCGCGGTCGGCGTGATCGCCTTTCGCTCCGCCACGAGCTGGCGGGTGTCGTCGAGGATGCGGTCGAGGATGGTCGGCATCAGGCCGCCTCCGCGAGCTGGGTGGAAACCTCCACGAGCGCGTCCAGCTTCCCGAGCGCCGCGCCGCTGGCGATGCTCTCGCGGGCCGCGTCGAGGCAGGCGTCGAGCGAGTCGTAGTCGGCCGACGCCAGGAGCGCGTAGGCGGCGTTGAGGAGGACCACATCGGCCTGCGGACCGGCCTGTCCGCCGAGGACGGCGCGGACGATCTCGGCGTTCTCCTCGGGCGTGCCGCCCTGGAGCGCCGCCGCCGAGACGCGCGCCAGCCCGAACCGCTCGGGCACGACCTCCTGCTCCAGCAGCCCGCCGTCGTAGGCATGCGAGCCGCTCTGGTAGATCGTCGTCGGGCTCGTCGTGCTCAGCTCGTCCAGCCCGTCGTGCGCGTAGACCACCACGACGTGCTCGCTGCCGAGGCGCATCAGGATGCGCGCCATCTGCTTGGCGACCGGGTCGGAGAACGCCCCGACGAGCTGGCGCTTGACGCGGGCCGGGTTGCAGAGCGGCCCGAGGATGTTGAAAAACGTCCGCACGCCGAGCGCCTTGCGGACCGGCCCCACGTGGCGCAGCGCAGGGTGGAACTGGGGCGCGAACAGGAACGCGATGCCGGCTTCGTGGAGGCACTGGCTCACGCCCTCCGCCCCGAGGTCCGCGCGGACGCCCAGCGCGTCGAGGACGTCGGCCGAGCCTGAGGACGACGAGACGCCCTTGTTGCCGTGCTTGGCGACGGGCACGCCCGCGCCGGCGGCGACGAAGCTGGCCGCCGTCGAGATGTTGAACGTGCCGGCGTGGTCGCCGCCGGTGCCGCAGAGGTCGATGGGGTCGAGGCCGTCGGTCTTCACGGGCACGGCGTACTCCCGCATCACCTTCGTGAAGCCGGTCAGCTCGTCGAGCGTCTCGCCGCGCGAGCGGAGGCCCAGTAGAAGCCCGGCGATCTGGGCCGGCTCGGCCTCGCCCGAGAGCATCACGTGCATCGCGGACTCCGCCTGCGACTGGCTGAGCGTCTCGCCCTCGGCGACGAGCTGGAGGATGGGCTTGAGGGTCGTCAACGGTTCGGAGTTCAGGGTTCGGGGTTCAGGGTCTCGTCGAGAGACCAGATGGAATCGGGCTCCCGGACAGTCCCAGCCGATGAGCGGAGGTAACGGATCAGACCTGCGCACGCCGCGCCAGCACGGTCCGCCAGCGCGCGGATCGTCTCGAACTCGTCCTGAGACAGGTAGTCGAGGTCGAGCGCGAGGTAGAGCTGCGAGACGACTTCGGCGGCCGAGGCCCTCGCGATGACGAGGAATCGGGCGAAGTCCGCCCGCGACTGGCGAGCGTAGCCCTCGGCGATGTTCGAGGAGACGGAGATCGACGCTCGTTGGATCTGGTCGCGCAGCGCAAAGTCTCGTGCGAAGGCGCCAGCGCCCGTCGCCTGGTAGACAGCACGGTTCAGCTCCCGCGCGATTTGCCACGCCTCGATGTCCTCGAATCGTCGGAACGTCGCCATCGCTATGCGTCGTTTTCGTTGGCATCGGCCGGAGCCAACGCCGAACCCTGAACCCTGAACCCCGAACCCGTCAGCGCGGCGCGGACCCAGTTGCGGACGAGCTTCGGGCCCTCTGTCGTCAGGATCGACTCGGGGTGGAACTGGACGCCCTCGATCGGGAAGTCCTTGTGCCGCAGGCCCATGACGACGCCGTCGGCCGTCTCGGCCGATACCTCCAGGACGTCCGGCAGCGACTCCCGGTCGACGACGAGCGAGTGGTAGCGCGTCGCCGTGAAGTCCTGGTCGACGCCTTCGAAGACGGTTTTGCCGTCGTGGCGGACCGTCGACGTCTTCCCGTGCATCAGCGTCGGCGCGTGGACGACGCGGCCGCCGTAGACCTCGCCGATGGCCTGGTGGCCGAGGCAGACGCCCAGGATGGGAGTCGCCTCGCCGAACTGGCGGATGACGGCCTCGCTCACGCGGGCCTCGTCGGGCCGGCCCGGGCCGGGCGAGA
>CAYPVZ010000428.1:0-3509 GCA_964414235.1 uncultured Rhodothermales bacterium
ATCCGGGCGTACTCGCGGACGGTGATCCGCTCGTGGCGGTCGAGGTACTCCAGCAGCCGCCGCTCGGCGTCGCCGAAGGTGAACGCGACGGCGTCGCCGCGGCCCTCGGCCCTCATGAGCGCGACGGCCTCGCGGCTGGCCTCGATGGACTGGTCGGCGACGCGGACGAAGGCGCGCTGGGGCGGGAGCGTCCCGTCCTCCCGGCGGTCGGGCTTGAGGACGTGCGGGCGCTCGGGGCTGGCGGGCACGTGGACGACGAGGACCTCGCGCGTGCGGCTGATGCGGACCGGCTCGAAGCGGAGGGCTACCGGCGGCAGGATCCGGTCGTCGAGGGCCGTCCGGAGCGCGTAGAACTCCTCCTGGGCGTCCTTCACGCCGAGGACCGTGCCGTCGTCGTCGACGCCGACGAGGACCTTGCCGCCGTCGGTGTTGGCGAGCGCGATGACCTCGCGGGCGATGCGCTCGGGGCGGGGCACGCGGTTCTTGAACTCCAGCGTCCGCCCCTCCCCCAGTGCCGCGAGCCGCCGGACGTCGTCGGAAGTCATCGGAGTGCGAGAGAGGGGGAAACGGCGCTAGGCCTCGGAGCCGTCGAACGCGGGGGTGTCGAAATGCGCGCCCTCCAGCTTCGGGTCGCGCTCCATGAGGCGGCCGACGGCGTCGGCGGGCGCGAGGCCCTCGAACAGGATGGCGTAGACGGCCTCGGTGATGGGCATCTCGACGCCGGTCCGCGCCGCCAGCTGGCGGACGGACTGCGTGGTGCGGACGCCCTCGACCACCATCGTCGAGTGCGCGAGGGCCTCGGCGCGCGTCTCGCCGCGCCCGAGGCGCTCGCCGAAGGCCCGGTTGCGGCTGTGCTGGCTGAAGCAGGTCACGACGAGGTCGCCCAGGCCGGCCAGCCCGGCGAAGGTGTGGGCGTCGGCGCCGAGGGCGAGGCCGAGGCGCGTGATCTCGGCGAGGCCGCGCGTGACGAGGGCCGCCTTGGCGTTGTCGCCCAGCCCGAGGCCGTCCGACATGCCCGCGGCGACGGCCATGACGTTCTTGACGGAGCCGCCGATCTCGACGCCCACGAGGTCGGTGTTGGTGTAGACGCGGAGCGCGGGGCGCATGAAGAGGCCCTGGACGGCCTCGGCGACGGCCGCATCGGTAAACGCCGCGACGACGCTGGTCGGGCGGTCCGTCGCGACCTCCTCCGCGTGGCTGGGCCCGTAGAGGACGCCGAGGCGGGCGGGGTCGGCCTCGGGGAGGACGTCGCGGAGCACGCCGCTCGTCGTGAGCAGCGTCTCGTTCTCGATGCCCTTGGCGACCGAGACGACGGTCAGGCCCTCGTGCACGCGACCCGCCAGCGCCCCGACGACCTCGCGGACCGACTGGCTCGGCACGGCGACGAGCCACACGTCGGCGCCGTCGACGGCGGCCTCCAGGTCCGAGGTGAGGGCGACGGACGCCGGGATCTCGGCCTGCGGCAGGTAGGCGTTGCGGCGCGACTGGCGGAGCGCCTCGGCGGCCTCCTCGCGGCGGGCCCAGAGCGTGACGGCGTGGCCGCCCCGGGCGAGGCTCACGGCGAGGGCCGTGCCCCAGCTTCCGGCGCCGAGGACGGCGATGCGGGTGTCGGTCATAGCGCGTGGGACGTGCGAACCGGCCCGGGGTTCGCCGCGCCCCGCTACGCCTGGCGGACGACGCGGCCGACCTCGAACGCCGGCTCGCCGAGCGCGCCGAGGACGGTCAGCGCCCGCTCGACGGACGCCTCGGGGACGACCACGACGAGCCCGACGCCCAGGTTGAACGTCCGCCGCATGTCGTCTTCCGGCACCTCGCCGACCTCCTGGATGAGCTGGAAGAGGCCCGGGCGGCGCCAGGCGTCCCAGCGCACGTCGAGCGCCAGCCCGTCGGGGACGATGCGGGACGTGTTGCCGACGAGGCCGCCGCCGGTGACGTGCGCGAAGCCGTGCGCGAGGTCCTCGGCGATGAGCGCCTGGATGGCGTCGAGGTAGCTCTTGTGGACCCGCAGGAGGGCCTCGGCGACGGTCTCGCCGCCCAGCAGCTCGGGCGTGTCGCCGGCCACGAACCGGTCGAAGAGGACCTTGCGGGCGAGGCTGTAGCCGTTCGTGTGGAGCCCGGTCGAGGGCAGGCCGAGGAGCACGTCGCCGGCCTCGATGGCGCTGCCGTCGACGATGCCGTCGCGCTCGACGACGCCGACGATGGTGCCGGCGAGGTCGTACTCGCCGCGGGCGTAGAGGTCGGGCATCTCGGCGGTCTCGCCGCCGATGAGGGCGCAGCCGTTCTCGCGGCAGGCCTTGGCGAAGCCCTTCACGACGGCCTCCAGCACGTCCGGGCGGAGCACGCCGGCGGCGAAGTAGTCGAGGAAGAAGAGCGGGCGGGCACCGCAGACGGCGATGTCGTTGACGCAGTGGTTGACGAGGTCCTCGCCGACCGTGTCGTGCCGGTCGACGCGCTGGGCGACCTTGAGCTTGGTCCCGACGCCGTCCATGGAGGAGACGAGGACGGGGTCGCGGTACTGGGTGGCGTTGAGGGCGAAGAAGCCGCCGAAGGCGCCGATGTCGGTGAGCACGCCGGGCGTGAACGTGCCCCGCACGTGGCCCTTGATGCGGCGGACGGCCTCCTCGCCCGCGTCGATGTCCACGCCTGCGTCCTTGTACGTCGCCATGTCGGGCTGCGCTTGTGAGCGGGGAAGCTAGCCGGAGCCCGACGGGCGGGCGGGTGAAGTCGTGGGGAGGCGCGCTCAGGCGGCCTTCCAGGGCGGGTCGGTCTTGGAGAGGAAGGCCTCGACGCCGGCGCGGCAGTCGTCGGTGGCGCGGGCGAGCGCGTTGAGGCGGGCGGCGTAGCTGAGGCCCTCGGCGAGGCCCAGCGACGGGACGTCGGCGAGGAGGCGCTTGGTGAGGGCGACGGCGGTGGCGCTGGTCTCGGTGGCCAGCTCGCGGCAGAGCGCGTCGGTGGCCTCGTCGAGGTCGTCCGGGGCGACGGCGCGGGTGACGAGCCCGATCCGCTCGGCCTCGTCGGCGTCGATGAGGTGGCCGCGGAGCAAGAGGTCGCGGGCGGCGGCCTCGCCGAGCTTGCGGACGACGAAGACGGCCACGATGGCCGGCACGAAGCCGATGCGGGTCTCGGTGAAGCCCAGCTTGACGCCGTCGGCGACGAGGGCGATGTCGCAGACGGCGGCCAGCCCGCAGCCGCCGGCGATGGCGTGGCCCTGCACGCGGGCGACGACGGGCTTGGGGAGCGTGTAGAGGGTCTCGAACAGCCGCGCCAGCCGCTCGGAGTCGGCGAGGTTGGCCTCGGCGCTGGCGGACTGGAGGGCCTGGAGCGCGCCCAGATCGGCACCGGCCGAGAAGGCGCGGCCGGTGCCGGTGAGCACGACGACGCGGACGGTGTCGTCACGGCCCGCCTCGACGAGCGCGGCGGTCAGCGCCTCGACCAACTCCGCCGAGAGGGCGTTGCGGACCTCGGGCCGGTTCATCGGGAGGGTGAGGACGGGGCCGGACCGGGTGACG
>CAYPVZ010000429.1:0-3486 GCA_964414235.1 uncultured Rhodothermales bacterium
TTCCGGGGTCGAGGATCGTGACGCCGACGCGGGGGCCGTCGAGACGGTGGGGGCGGCGGATCGGGGCGTCGCGCGCCGGGTCCGGGCGCGCCACGGGGGGGGGGGCCGGCCGTGGGGTCGGGGGGCTGGCCGGTTCCGGCTCGTCGGCCTCGGTGGGTGCCGGGTCGGGGTCGAGGGGGACGCCCTGGGCGGCGGCCGGGAGGGTGAGGAGGGCAATGAGCGGGAGGAGGAGGCGCATGACGGCGGGTGTGTGTGTCCCGCCAAGCTGGCGGACCGCGCCCGGTCGTCCCTGATCCGTCTGCGGGCGCGGTCTGGTCCTTCTGTATCAGATGGACTGTATCAGACGGAACGCGGGCGCGGCAGTCCAAGTCCGACGGCGCCGCCGCCGCTCCGCCCATGCCCGCCGCTCCGCCCGGCCTCCGCTACGTCGACGACGCCCGCCCCGGGATCACCCGCGTGCGCCGCTGGACCGGCTATTCGTACCACCACCCCGACGGCTCGCTCGTCGCCGCCGAGGTCCGCCAGCGGGTCGAGGCGCTGGCGATCCCGCCGGCGTGGGAGGACGTCTGGATCTGCCCGGCCCCGACCGGGCACCTCCAGGCGACCGGCCGCGACGCGAAGGGGCGCAAGCAGTACCGCTACCACGACCGCTGGCACGCGCACCAGAACCGGGTCAAGTTCGACCGAATGGTCCCGTTCGGCGAGGCGCTCCCCGAGATCCGCGCCCGCGTCGACGCCGACCTCGGGGCGTCGGGGCTGGGGCGGGAGAAGGTGCTCGCCCTCGTCGTCCGGCTGCTCGACGAGACGCTGATCCGCGTCGGCAACGAGCAGTACGCGACGGAGAACGGCTCGTACGGGCTGACGACGATCCGCGACAAGCACGTCTCATTCGACGGCGCCGAGGTGACGTTCGCCTTCCGCGGCAAGAGCGGGAAGGACCACGAGATCGCCGTTCGCGACCGCCGGCTGGCGCGGCTGGTGAAGGCCTGCCGCGACATCCCGGGCTACGACCTGTTCCAGTTCTACGACGAGGCCGGCGCCCGGCAGGACGTCGAGAGCGGCCACGTCAACGGCTACCTCCAGGAGACGACGGGCGAGCCGTTCACGGCCAAGGACTTCCGGACGTGGGGCGGGACGGTCGCCGCTGCCGAGGCGCTGGCGGCGCACGAGCTCGTCGACGACGACGCGGCCGACGGGCTGATCGTGCAGGCCGTCAAGGACACGGCGGCCACGCTCGGCAACACGCCGGCCGTCTGCCGGCGCTACTACGTGCACCCGGACGTGCTCGACGCCTTCCGAGCGGGCGAGCTGCGGGACCGGCTCCGGCGCCGGAACGCAGGCAACACGGCGGCTGGCCTCCGCCCGCCCGAAGCCGCCGTGCTTGACTTACTCCGGGAGCGGTCGGGCGTTTGAGCTGACTGCCGCTGGCGGCGCCCGCCGCCAGCGGCGGCACTTCGCCATACTAGAAGTTCCAGAGCGAGGGGGTGGCTCGGATCCCGTCGATAAGGGAATAGAGCGAGGCAAAACCGTCCGCCAGGTCCAACCCCTGAATGCCTACCCATACGACGGTAAATACTTCGGTCTCCCCTGGCATCAGGTTGAACGGGCCTGCAGACGTAAGATCTCGGAGATCGCGTCCTTCCGCGTAGCCATCACCATCCGCGTCAAATCCATCAAGCCAGCCTGCGCCCGTCACGGGGTTGCCAGTAAAGGCGAAGGGGGTCGGCTGCCCATTCGGGTCTGTGATGGCCCTCCCGTCGTTCCCGAGGCCCTTCAGCGCATAGCGGTAAGATTCCGTGGTGGATCCATGAGACGCCGACATCACCCCGGCAGTCGGTTTAGATCCATACTTGTCCATCTGCCGATGCCCTGCGATGGGCGCGTTCTCCGGAGTCTGGAGCAATGCGAGCCCGATGACCTCTCCTCGTTCTCGTGGCGAGTAGGGATGTCCTGCCGCCATTAGTTCGGGCAGATAGGTTATGCTTGCAGATCTGTTTACGTCAAATGCTGAATAATTGTAGTGACCTACGTTAATATCTGGGTCAGACCATTGACCAATATATGCATCATTAATCGTTTTTTCACCTTCATTTATGATCTCATACCTGACGTAAGTAGTATGAGGATTTGAATTGTGCCGATAGATGGCAATGTTTGTGCGAACCCCCTCAATTGGATGGTCGAGCAGACCGTCCGGTGAGCCGGGGGAAGAACAGACGGAAGTCCAGAGCATCTCGTCTCCATAGACTCGAGGTGTCCCGTCCGCTTCGGCTGGAGCACCGACCGAGGCCGGCCATCCTTCGGCAGTGTAGGCCGAGTCTGCGGAGAGGAGAAACACGCCGCCTGGCTCTCCCGCGCACGGCGCATAGTTGGAGAATGAGTCGTTATGATACCGCGCGTTGACACGCGTTTCGCCCTCCTGGGTACCGACGAACCAGAGACCCGCAGCGGTGAGGTAAGTGTTCTCGCTGAGCAGTAGGGTGGGGGGGGGCTCAGAGGGCGCAAATCCAGTCCCTAGTTTTGCTGTTTCCGTGAGGCTGAGCGGGAGGGCGCCAGACGTGAGGGTGGCGACAGCGTGCGGAGTTACAGCAATGCCGGTCGGCTCTAAATCTGGTGGCTCTTCAGCGGAGTCGCACCCTGATAGGAAAGGAGCGAGCGCAAGGAGAGGGAGGCACGCTGGTAGGAAGCGCATGGCTGTAGCAGGCAAGAATGTCGCAACTTACTGCATGGGCCGGAGTTTGGTCGAACAGATGGTCTGGAAAGCAGAGCGCGAATCTTCACCTAGGGCCGGGTCCTCTAGAAAACAATACGTTAGGCCGCCTCGGCCTTCCCGACGAGCGCCAGCGCGGCGTGCGCGATCCCGTCCGGCCCGATGCCGACCTCGTCGTGGAGCTGGCGCTGCGAGCCGTGCTCCACGAACCGGTCCGGCAGGCCGAGGCGGACGACGTGCGTGTCGTCGAGCAGGCCGGCGTCCGACGCCCACTCGACGACGGCCGAGCCAGCGCCGCCGTCGCGCACCGCATCCTCGACCGTGACGACGTGCGGGAACCGGCCGAACACCTCGGTCAGCAGCGCCTCGTCGATGGGTTTGACGAAGCGGAGGTCGTAGTGCGCCGCGTTCACGCCGTGCGCCGCCAGCCGCTCGCAGACCTCCGGGATGTACGTCCCGATGGCGCCGTAGGTGAGAAAGGCGAGGTCCTCGCCGTCGCGGACCTTCCGTCCCTTGCCGATGGGGAGCGCCTCGAAGCCATCGCGGAGCGCCATGCCGGTCGCGTTCCCCCGTGGGTAGCGGATGGCGAATGGGCCGTCGTGCTGGAGCGCCGTGTAGAGGAGGTCGCGGAGGTCCTGCTCGTCGAGCGGCGCGGCGACGACGAGGCCCTGCACGGCCCGCATGGTGGCCACGTCGAGCGCGCCGTGGTGTGTAGGCCCGTCGGCGCCGGCGACGCCGGCCCGGTCCATGGCGAACACGACCGGCAGGCCCTGCAG
>CAYPVZ010000430.1:0-3477 GCA_964414235.1 uncultured Rhodothermales bacterium
AGCGCGTCCAGCAGCGCGGGCTCCCACGCGGCCCAGCGCGCGAGTCGTCTCGCCTCGGCCCGGTTGGCGCGGACGCTCACCACGACGGTCGTGAGCGCGAGCGCAAGCGACAGCACCACCAGCCCGCCAAGTACGGCCTGGATGACCCACAGGGGAGGGAGCGGGATCATCGGGCGCGACGGGTGAGCCGGCGGACGCTCGCGCTCAGGGCGACGAGCGAGAGCGGCCGGACGAGGACGTCGTCGGCGTCGAGGTCGTAGGCGCGGGCGACGGTCGCGTCGTTGCCCGGCCAGGCGAGGACGACGACGGGCAATGCGGAGGCGCCGAAGCGGCCGGCGCGGATCTGGCGGAGCAGGTCGAGCCCGTCGGCGCCCGTCAGCTCGGTGTCGACGACGGCGGCGTCGAAGCGGACGGCGTCGAGGAGCCCGAGGGCCTCGGGGCCATCCACGGCGGTGGCCAGGTCGACGCCGTCGCGCTGCAGGCGGTGCCGCACGGTGCGGGCCGTGATCTCGTCGCTCTCGGCGAGCAGGACGTGCGGCCGCGGCGGTGGGCCGGTCCGGGCCACCGCGCTGTCGCCGGACGCCGGGGCGAACCGCACGGGGTCAGACCTCGTCGAGGACGGCGGCCTCGGCCACCCATGCCTCCCACGCCTCGGCCCACGGGGGGTGTCCGAGCATCTCGCAGGCGTCGTCGCCCGGGACCGGGCGCGAGAACAGGAAGCCCTGTGCGTAGTGCGCGCCGGCCGCCCGGAGCGCCCGGAGCTGGCCAGCCGTCTCGACGCCCTCGGCGATCCCGCGCATGCCCAGCTCGTCCGCCAGCCCGACGACGGCGCGGACGACGGCGCGGGCCGGCGGCGACGTCTCCAGCTCCGACACGAACGACCGGTCGATCTTGACGCCGTGGACGGGCAGCGCGTGGAGCAGGCCGAGCGACGAGTAGCCGGCGCCGAAGTCGTCGATGGAGACGCGGCGGCCGGCCTCGCGGGCCTCGTGGACCACCTCGCGGGCCTCGGCGAGGTCGACCAGCGCGCGCTCGGTGAGCTCCAGCGTGAGGTGGGTCGGCGGGAGGCCGGCGAGGTCGGCCGCTCCCCGGGCGTGCGTCACGAGGCCGGGCCGGAGGAACGTCTGGTCGGAGCAGTTCACGCTGATGACGGCGAGCGCGTCGATCGCTTCGCAGCCCCACCGCGCGACCTCGGCGCACGTCTGGTCGATGGCCCAGCGGTCGAGGTCGGCGATGAGCCCGAGCTCCTCGGCGAGCGGGATGAAGTGGCCGGGCGAGAGCAGCCCGTGGTCGGGGTGGTCCCACCGGATGAGCGACTCGAACCCGATGACGGTTCCGGTCGCCAGCTCGACGATGGGCTGGTAGTGCATCACGATCTGCCCGCGCGCGGCGGCGTAGCGCAGGTCGGTCTCGAGCCGGAAGCGGAGGGCGGCCTCCTCGTGCATCCCGTCGGCGAAGACGGCGAGGCAGCCGCGCCCCCGGCGCTTGGCGGCGTACATCGCCGTGTCGGCGTCGCGCAAGACGGCGTCGGTCGAGTCGTAGGTCTCGCCGTGGACGACGACGCCCACGCTGGCGGACGGCGCGACCGCGCGCGGCCCGAGGTCGACGGGCCGGTCGAGCGCGTCGAGGATGGCCTGTGCGATGGCCTCGGCATTGGGGCCGGGCACGAGCACGGCGAACTCGTCGCCGCCGAGGCGGGCGATCAGACCGCCCTCGACGGCGCCCACCGCGTCGCGGAGACGCCAGGCCACCTCCATCAGGAGCCGGTCGCCTGCCCCGTGTCCGAGCGAGTCGTTGACGACCTTGAACCGGTCGAGGTCGACGAAGAGGACGCCGAAGGGGTCGTCGCCGGCCAGGGCGGCACCGATCCGCTCGTGGAAAAGCGTGCGGTTGGGGAGGCCGGTGAGCGCGTCGTGGGTGGCCTGGTGGCGCAGGTGGGCCGCCATCTGGCGCCGCGCCGTCACGTCGCGCGAGACGGCGAGCAGGCCGCGCTCTTTGCCATCCTCGTCGTAGAGGATGCTGGAGGAGACCTGGATGAACCGGCGCTGGCCGTCCGGCGTCTCGAAGAGGAGGTCGCCCTCGCGGGCGGCATCGCTCTGGAGCACCTGCTCGATGCCGTCGAACTCGTGCGCGAGGACGAAATGGACCACCTCATCGAGAGGCTGGTCACATACAGCCTCGGCGGGTCGGCCGTAGAGCGCCTCGGCTCCGTGGTTCCAGTAGGTCACCCGCCCGCCGAGGTCGAGCGCGACGACGGCGTCGGAAACGTTGGCGAGCACGTCGGCCTGGAACCGACGCTGTATCTCGGCCTTCTTGCGGACCGTGACGTCGCGGATGGCGGTCACGCGGGCCATCCTGTCGCCGTACGGGGTGGCCCGGCCCTGGAGCTCCGCCCAGAACGTGGAGCCGTCCCGGCGCAGGGCGAGGGCCTCGTACGGCTCGGAGCGGTTTTCGGAGATCATCTGCATGACCTTCGGGAGGTGCTCCGGGACCACCAGCTCGCTGGCCTTCACCCCGACCATCGCGTCGGCCCCCTCGTATCCGAGGAGACTCGCGAACTGCGCGTTGCAGTCGAAGATCTCCCCACGCTCAGAGAAGGCGATTCCTTCGAACGTGGCCTGGCTGAGGGCCCGCATCCGCTTCTCGTTCTCGGCGAGGGCCTCGCGGCTGCGGACCTGCTCGGTGATGTCGAACGAGACGGCGATGAAGCCGGAGGGCGATCCGTCAGGGGCATGGCCGGGCCGCGCCCGCGTGATGAAGTGGGAGCCGGCGATGGCAGTTTCCCAGGTCAGCGCCTCGCCGTCGAGCACGCGGCGCAGAGCCGCCAGCGACTCGGGCAGCCTCTCGAAGAGGTCGTAGATCGACTGGCCCACGGCCTGGCCGGGTTCCAGGCCGATGGCCTCCAGGCCGGCGCCCTCCGACAGCGTGACCTGCCCGTCGGCGTCGACGCCGGAGACGATGATGGGGGCCTGGCTGGCCACGTCGAGCAACTGGGCCGAGGCCGCGGCGAGGCGCTCCTCCTGCTGGTCGTGCTCGAGGACGTTGCCGATCCAGATCGCCAGCAGGCGGGCGAGGTCGCGGTCGAGCTCGTCGAGGGGCGCGGGCCGCGGCGCGGCCGACGAGAAGTTCAGCGTCCCCCAGGCCTCACCCGCCACGTGGATCGGGACGCCGAGGTAGCTCTCGAGCCCGAAGGCGGCGTAGCACGGGTGGCCCTGGTACTCGGAGGCGCCGGCGTGGTCGATCTCGACGAGGTCATCGAGCTCCAGCACGAGGCTGCAGTAGGTGTCGCCGAGGGGGAACGCGTCGCCGGCGACGATGTCGGTGCCGGGCGCGTGCGCCACGAGCACGGTGTAGACCTCGCCCTGGATGTGGCTGAGCAGGCCGAGCTCGAAGCCGAGCACCTCCGTCGCCTTTCGCAGCGCCCGCTGGACGCGGTCCAGCAGTGGGCCGTCGTCGTGGGCGATGACGGCCCACTGC
>CAYPVZ010000431.1:0-1129 GCA_964414235.1 uncultured Rhodothermales bacterium
ATCCGTGCGGGCGACTCCGACGCACTGGCGGCGGCGCTCGACGGCGTCAAGGCCGGCGTCGATCACTACGCCCGGCTCGGCGGGCAGGCCGGCGTTACGGCCCAGGCGCTCGGACGCGCCCGCGCGACCGTCGAGGCCGAAGACCTGCGCATCGGGGAGCGCCGGGCGTCCATCGAGGAGATCGACCTCGTGGAGGCGATGGGCGAGATGCAGCGGCGGCAGACGGCCCTGGAGGCTGCCCTCCGCGTGACGGCCGCTACCGCGCAGACGTCGCTCCTCGACTACCTGTCGTAGCGTGATGGAACCTGGAGGAACGAAGGCGTTCCTACACAGGCGGGTGAACGGAAAAAGAGGACGGGAACGCGGGAGGGCATAAAGGGCCCCCGGGTGGTCTCGATAAGCGGGCCAAGGCCGGACGCTCCGGCCCACCAGAACCAACCCCCACCCTCCACGGGTACCGCCATGTCCTTCCGCATCAACACGAACACGCAGGCCGCGATGGCGCTGTCGTCGCTCAACAAGACGGCCGACGAGATCAGCACGCGCCAGCTCCGCCTCTCGACCGGCAGCCGCATCAACTCGGCGTCTGACGACTCGGCTGGCTTCACGATCTCGAACAAGCTGACCGCCAAGGCGCGCGGCCAGGCCCAGGCGCTCTCGAACATCGGCGACGCCAAGTCCATGCTGACCGTCGCCGAGGGCTCGCTCGGGACGACGATGGACATCCTCCAGACCATCAAGGAGAAGGCCATCCAGGCCGGCAACAGCTCCATGGGCACCGACGAGCGCGCCGCCCTCCAGAGTCAGGTCGACGAGCTCTCGAAGGAGATCAACGACATCCTGACCGGCGCCGAGTTCAACGGCACCAAGCTGTTCTCGGACTCGGCCTCGACCAGCCTCTCGTTCCAGGTCGGCGACGCCTCCGGCGACACGTTCAGCGCCAGCATCGCCCAGCTGGGCGTGAACACGCTCGGGCTCGGCACGATCGCCGCGGGCGCCGAAGGGGCCGAGGGTGCGGAAGGCGCCGAGGGCGCTGGCGAAGGCGAGGGTGCCGAGGAGAGCGGCGCGACGGCGGAGGTCTCCGGGACCAACGCCGACACGGTTTCAGGTGCCGCGTTCTCGGGCGAGT
>CAYPVZ010000431.1:1229-3475 GCA_964414235.1 uncultured Rhodothermales bacterium
GGGACTTCTCGTTCACGCTCGACTCGGTGGCCGACGGCAACACGTTCACCATCGCAGGGACCGCTGCCGCCGGCGAAGGCGCGGGCGCCGAGGAGAGCGGCGGGACGGCCGAGGTCTCCGGGACCAACGCCGACACGGTTTCAGGTGCCGCGTTCTCGGGCGAGTCCGACGCCGAGGCCTCCTACAAGATCATCGACGACGGCAGCGGCAAGCTGAAGCTCCAGAAGGGGAACGACGACGACGGCTGGGCCGACGTGACGGGCTACGAGGATCTCTCGGACGGCGACGAGGTGACGGACGGGGACTTCTCGTTCACGCTCGACTCGGTGGCCGACGGCAACACGTTCACCATCGCCGGCACTGCCGCCGCCGCCGAGGGTGAGGGCGCTGGCGGGGGAGAAGGAGCCGGGGAAGGCGAAGGAGAGGGAGCGGGCGCCGGTGCGGCGGCTGGCACCTTCACCAGCTCGCTCGACCTGAAGACGGACGCCGGTGCGGCCTCCGCGCTCTCGGTCATCGACGCGGCCATCAAGACGGTCAACACGGCCGCCCAGGGCCTCGGCAACGCCCAGAACCGCTTGGACTTCAAGGCCCAGAACCTGGAGACCTCGCGGACCAACTACGAGGCGGCCAACAGCCGGATCGCCGACGCGGACTTCGCCCGTGAGCAGATGGAGGTCGTCAAGCTCCAGATCCTCCAGCAGACGGGCTCGGCCATGTTCGCGCAGGCCAACGCCAGCGCGCAGTCGGTCCTCTCGTTCTTCTAGTCGGACCGGGCCAGGACGGGGCCACTCGTGGACCCTGGTTCTGGTGCCCCCCCGGCCCCGTCCTCCCGGCCCGCTGGCGCTCGTCGCCAGCGGGCCGGCACTTTTTCCGCCCGGCGGTAAAGGGCGCCGGATCGGCCTCGATAAGAGGGGCAGAGGGCGCCCGGCACGGCGCTCGTCCCCCCGGAACACCCTTTGCACCGACCCATGCCCGCCCCGAACCCCCTCCGCCTCTACCAGCAGCAGGCCGTGCGCTCCGCCCCCCCCGCCGTCCTCATCGACAAGCTCTACGGCATCGGCCTCGCTGCCCTCCAGGCCGGCGACGCGACACGCGCGCGCCGTGCGCTCGTCGAGCTCACGGGGGCGCTCGACGCGGAGCGCGGCGGCGAGCTGGCCCAGAACCTCCAGGGCCTCTACGACTTCTCGCTCCGCGCGATCAACGCCGGCGACCTCGGCGTCGCCACCGAGATCCTGTCGGGCCTCCGCGACGCGTGGCGGCAGGGCGTCCTCGCCCCGCCAGCCCTCGCCGCCTAGGCCCTCCCGACCGCCATGGCCAACCTCTCGACCATCTATAATTCGGGCTCGCTCTACGAGCAACTCATCAGCCAGGTCGTCGCGGTCGAGTCTCAGCCAAAGCTCAAGCTCACCACCGAGAAGTCCGACCAGGGCGTCTACAAGGGGGTCCTGAGCGACTTCAGCAGCAAGGTGTCGTCGCTGGACACGGTGCTCAAGAAGCTCCGCGACCCGCTCCAGACCACATTCGAGGGGAAGACGGCCCGGGTCGGCGCCGACGCCGGGTTCTCGGCCTCGGCCGGCGACGAGGCCGTCTCGGGGAGCCACGAGCTCCGCGTACTCCAGCTCGCCCGTGCCGACGCCCGGCTCTCGGCGCAGCTCGCCAGCGGCGGCGACACGCTGGCGGCCCGCTTCGGCGGAACCACGGTCTCGTTCACGGTCCACCTCGCCCAGCCCGAGGGCGACCCCGTCGATCTCGCCGTCAGCCTCGACGTGGCGGCCGACGCGACCGACGACGAGGTCCTCGCCGGGCTAGCGGCGGCCCTCAACGGCGCCGCGGCGGAGGCCGATCTCGCCAGCGGCACCGGCGTCTCGGCCTCCGTCGTCCACGAGACGGCTGGCACGTCACGGCTCTCGTTGCGCGGGCTCGCGACGGGCTACGCCAACCGGCTCACGTTCTCCGACCCCGACGGGCTCCTCGCGGCCCTGGAGGTCGCCCGCACCGACGTCCGTGAGGGCGCGGGCGGCGGCGCCGTCACGGCCGTCGGGGCGAGCGCGGAGGACTCCGGCCTCAGCGCCGCCTTCGTGCTCGACGGCCTTACGCTCTACCGCGACGCCAACACGGTCGAGGACGCGCTCGACGGCGTCACGCTCACCCTCTCGAAGCCGATGGAGGCGCCCGCCGCCCTCACCGTCAGTGCCGACGTGAAGGGGATGCGCTCGCAGGTCGAGTCGTTCATCAAGGCCTACAAC
>CAYPVZ010000432.1:0-3475 GCA_964414235.1 uncultured Rhodothermales bacterium
CGACGGCGCTCCAGACCTCGCCCGTCCGTACGGGCGTCACCGACGACCCCGCCGACGCACTCCGCCAGCTTACGGCGGCGCTCGGCCTGCCCTGACACGGACGGGCTTCACGCTCCGTTGGAACCCGGCCGCCCGCGCTTGGCGTCTAGCTCCCCTCCCTCCCTGTGCTCCCCGTGTTCGACGACCTGGACGACGACTTCGACGACGACTTTGATGGTGCCCTCGGCGCGCTCGACCCCGACGCGGTCGCGGCCCTGGATGGCGCCTCGGCCGAGGCGTTCGCCGCCCGCAAGGCCCGCCTGACGCGCGTCCTGCTCGACGGCGAGACCGGCGTCCAGTTCGAGTCGCTGGCGCTCTTCGCCGAGCCGCTCTTCACGCTCTACGAACTCGACGCCGCCGAGGCCTTCCAGCTCCGCACCGAGCCCGAGGCCGTCGCCGACGACACGGTGGCGCTCCTGGAGACGGCCCGCGTGCTCTGGGCTTTCTTCTCGATGCCCGCGGCCGAGCGCGCGCACAAGCGCCAGGCCCTCGCCGCCCAGCTCGTCGGCGAGGAGCCGACGGACGACGACTGGGTCGGGCTCGACGGGCTGCTGGACACGGTCGAGATCCACTGGCAGGCGCTGCTCCCCGAGGAGATCGACGCCGCCCAGAGCACCGGGCATCCGGTCCTCGATTTCGATGCGCTCCTCCACCACCCTGCCTTCCGCGTCGGTCCGGAGACCGAGGACGCGACGACGGCCGGCTACGGCACGGAGGGCCTGAGCGAGACCGAGGCCCGCGCCATCTTCTCGCAGCCGCTGCTCGAAGACCCCGAGGTCGCCGCCGACCCCGATGCCTTCGAGGCCGCGACAGCCCGCGCCGACCGGTACTGGGCCCTCGCCCGCGAAGGCGCCGACGCCGAGGCCATCGCCGAGGCGCTGGACGACGAAGACCTCCCGCCCGAGCAGCTGGCGGCCGAGGCCAAGGCGATGATCGCCCGCTTCCGCGAGCTCTTCCCGGAGCACGCCGGCTAACCCTCGCCGCCCTCCGCCAGCCGGCCGTAGAGGAAGCTGTCCTTCCACGTCCCGAACGTGAACCACCGCTCGCGGTACTGGCGGGCGGCGTCGAGGTCCGCCAGCGCGCCATGGCTCCAGTAGCGGAGGTGGTCGTCGTCGTCGAAGACGCGGGGTCGGGGTCGTCCGAGGGGCGGATGGCGCGGAGGCGGACGCGCACGCCGTCGAGCGTCGGGAGGCCATCGCGGAACGGGTCGGGCACGGGCGGGCACCGGGAGCGGGCTCCGAGGGTAGACCCGGCGCTCCCCCCATCGCAAGCGCGTGTCGAGTCGGTTCTCGCTGTTCAACGACCCCGTCCACGGGTTCGTCTCGGTCCCCAAGGGCCTCGTCCTCGACCTCGTCGAAGGCCCGGAATTCCAGCGCCTCCGGCGGATCCGCCAGCTCGGGCTCGGCTTCCTCGTCTTCCCCGGGGCCGTCCACACGCGCTTCGAGCACGGGCTCGGCGCGATGGCGCTGATGCAGGAGGCGCTCGACACGCTCCGCGAGAAGGGGACGGTGATGGACGTGGACGAGGTCGACGGCGCGCTGGCGGCGGCGCTGCTCCACGACGTTGGACACGGGCCGTTCTCGCACACGCTGGAGTACCAGCTGCTGCCGCCGGGTCCGTCCGGGCGGCGGTTCCACCACGAGCGGATGAGCCGGGCGCTGATGGCGCGCATCGACCGGCGCCTGGCCGGCCGGCTGGCGACGGCGCTCGCCATCTTCGACGGCGCCTACGACCGGCCGTTCTTCCACAGCCTCGTCGCCAGCCAGCTGGACATGGACCGGCTGGACTACCTCCGACGCGACTCGTTCTACACCGGCGTCGCCGAGGGCGTCGTCGGCGTGGCCCGCGTGATCAAGACGATGCGGGTGCACGACGGGCGGATCGTGATCGAGGCCAAGGGCGGCTACGCCGTCGAGAACGTGCTCCTGAGCCGGCGGCTGATGTACTGGCAGGTCTACCTCCACAAGACGGTGATCGCGGCCGACCACGTCCTCCGCGCGGCGTTCTCGCGCGCACGCAGCCTGTGGGGACGCGAGCCGATCCTGGAGCAGACCGCGCCCAGCCTCGCCTTCTTCCTCTCCGGGACCGCCACGGTCGACGATCTCGACGACGCGGAATCACCGGCGCACGCCGCGCTCCTCGACGCCTTCGTCGCCCTCGACGACCCCGACGTCCTCTACAGCCTCAAGCGCTGGACCGAGGCGCGCGACCCGATCCTCGCCGACCTCTCGCGCCGCTTCCTCGACCGTGACCTCTTCCGCACGACGCCGCTCGACGCTCGCCCCTCCGACGCCCAGTGCGACGACTGGCGCCACCGCACGGCCGCCTGGCTCATCGACGACGGCCTCTCCACGCCCGCCACCGCCACGGCCGACGCGGAGTTGTACGTCGCCACCGGCGTCGCGCGCGTCGCGGCCTACGACGCCGACACGGACGCCATCCGCGTCCTGGAGCGCGACGGGACGATCCGGGACCTCAGCGAGGCTGCGGGAGCGCCGACGGCCGGCGCCCTCGAAGCGCGCCGCGAGCAGGCCTACGTCTGCCTCCCCAAGCCCGTCGTTCCGTGACCGCCGTCTCGTTCCCTGAAGGCCACGCCGCACACGCGGAGCCGGGCCACCCCGAGCGCCCTGCCCGCCTCCACGCCGTCGCCGCGGCTATCGCGGCCGACCCGGCGCTGGCGGCCCTCGTGCACCTGGAGGCACCACCAGCGCCGCGAGACGCGCTCGAAGCCATCCATCCCCCCGCCTACCTCGACCAGATGGAGGCGTTCTGCGCGGCCGGCGGCGGCGCGCTCGACGCCGACACCTACGCGACGACGGCGTCCTTCGACGTGGCTCGCCAGGCGACGGGCGGTCTGCTGGCGGTGATGGAGGCGGTGTTGTCCGACAGTTGCAATAACGGGTTTGCGCTCGGGCGGCCACCGGGCCACCACGTGCGCCCGACGCAGGCGATGGGCTTCGGCCTGCTCGCTACCGCCGCCATCGGCGCCCGCCACGCCCAGCGCGCTCACGGAGTGGAGCGCGTCCTGATCGTCGACCTCGACGTCCACCACGGCAACGGGACCCAGGACGCGTTCGTCGACGATCCCAGCGTCCTCTTCGTCTCCTCCCATCAGCAGGGCCTCTACCCCGGAACCGGCGCCCTCGTGGAGACCGGCGTCGGTGCGGGCGAGGGGTTCACCGTCAACCTCCCGCTGCCGGCGGGGACGGGCGACGAGATGGCGGCCCTCTACCGCGCCGTCCTCCCCCCGCTCGCGGCCCGGTTCCGCCCCGATCTCGTGCTCGTCTCGTTCGGCGCCGACCCGCACCGGCTCGATCCGCTGGGCGGCCTCGCGCTCAGCGTCGCCGGGCTGGCGGACATCGTCGGCGTCGTGCAGGAGGTGGCGGACGCGCACGCCGACGGGCGGCTCGTGCTGACGCTGGAAGGTGGCTACCAC
>CAYPVZ010000433.1:0-3474 GCA_964414235.1 uncultured Rhodothermales bacterium
GCGATCCGGCTCATGGCGCGGAGGCTCGGGTAGCTTCACCAAACAGCTTCTGAGACATCGTCGACGACCCCACCGAATACGCCCGCCTCTCCTTTCGATGCCTCAGAGGAGCGATTGAGACCTTGGCGGCGCCCCGGGATCGGCGCGGCTGACCGCCTTTCGATGCCTCAGAGGAGCGATTGAGACAAAAGCCGGCGCCATGTAGGGCTGGCGGGGGTAGTTCTTTCGATGCCTCAGAAGAGCGATTGAGACCCGGCCAAGGGCCGGGTAAAAGTGGCCCCTCTAAAGCGAGAGAGGCCATCCGTCCACACCGTCAAAGAGCCCGGTGTCGTCGACCCCCAGACGTGCAAAACACCCTGGGGGCCGACGACTCGCCGAAGGCGCCGGGCTCTACGATACGCTGCTGGCGGTCACTGCCGCCAGTGAGCCGCGCAGGGGGCTGGGGAGCCCTTGCAGAATGGTCCGCGACCCTTGCAGGACGGTCGGCGACCCTCGCAGAACGGTCCGCGACCTTTGCGGAAGGGTCGGCGGGCTTCGCAGAGGGGGAGCGCGCCCCTCACGCCGTTGCGGCCGCCCGCCCGGGGCCTCGGAGGCGCTCCGAGCCCGTCCCGAGCGAGGACCGGGCGACGCGCGCCGCCAGCGCTCAGCGGCGCTTCTTGGAGCGCGCGCCACGCGTCTTCTTCTGCTGCTTGCGCTGCTTGGCCTTGCTGCCACGCGCCGGCTTCCGGTCCGGCGCGCCGCCGGGCAGCTCGACGAACGCGAGGTCCACGCGGCGCGTCTCGGGGTCGGCCGCCTCGATGCGGACGCGGCAGGCGTCGCCGACGCGGATCCGCCGGCCCGTGTTCTTGCCCACGAGCGCGTAGCGCTGCTCGTCGTACTCCCAGTAGTCGCCCGACATCTCGCGGACGTGGCAGAGGCCCTCGACGAGCAGCTTCGTCATCTGGACGAACACGCCGAACTTGGTCACGCCCACGACGACCCCGTCGAACTCGTCGCCGAGGTGGAGGGCCGCGTACTCGACCTGCTTCAGCTTGATCGACTCGCGCTCGGCCTCGGTCGCCTCGCGCTCGCGCTCGGAGCAGTGCTCGGCCTGGACCTCCAGCTGCTCTTCGGTCGGCACGGCGCCGTTCATCTGGCCCAGCGTCTTCTTGAGGACGCGGTGCGCGATGAGGTCCGGGTAGCGGCGGATGGGGCTCGTGAAGTGGGCGTAGTCCTCGAAGCCGAGCCCGTAGTGGCCGATGTTCTCGGGCGAGTAGACGGCCTTGGCCATCGACCGGATGGCAGCCTGCTCGATGATGGGCGCCTCGGGCGAGCCCTTGACCTCGCGCAGCAGCGCGTTGAGGTCCTCGCGCTGGACGACGCCGTCCTTGTGCGGGAGGCGGTGCCCGAACGTCTTCACGTAGTCGGCGAGGGCCTTGATGCGCTCGCGGTCCGGGCGGTCGTGGATGCGGTAGACGAACGGGACCTCGCGCCTGGACGCCTCCTCGGCGACGGCGCGGTTCGCCAGCAGCATCAGCTCCTCGATGAGCCGGTTGGCCGGCTTGCGCTCCTTCTCGTAGACGTCGACCGGCTTGCCGTCCGGGCCGAGCTGGACGCGGACCTCGGGGACGTCGAAGTCGATGGCGCCCTCGCTCATGCGCTTCGCCGTCAGCGTCTCCGCCAGCTGGCCCGCGCGGCGGACGTCCTCGGCCAGGGGGTGGGTTTTGCCGTCCAGCACGGCCTGCGCGCCGTCGTAGGTGAAGCGCTCCTTGGAGTGGATGACGGTCTCCTGGATCTCCCAGCTGTGGACGTTGCCGCCGCCGTCGACGGTCAGGATGCAGGAGTAGGCGAGCTTGTCCTCGCGCGGGCGGAGCGAGCAGACGCCGTTCGAGAGCGCCTCGGGGAGCATCGGGATGACGCGGTCGACGAGGTAGGTGCTCGTGGCGCGGTCGTAGGCCTCGCGGTCGATGGGCCCGCCCTCGGGGACGTAGTGCGAGACGTCGGCGATGTGGACGCCGACCTCCATCATGCCGCTGCCGAGGTCGCGCGTGTGGATCGCGTCGTCGAAGTCCTTGGCGTCCTCCGGGTCGATGGTGAAGACCGCGACGTCGCGGAGGTCGAGCCGCCGGGCGACCTCCTTCGTGGTGATGCCGGCCTCGATCTTCTGGGCCTGCGCCTCGACCTCGGCGGGGAAGTCGGACGGCGCGCCGTGCGCGAGGGCCAGCGCGAGGACGTCCACGCCCGGCGCGTCGGCCTTGCCGAGGATGCTGACGACGGTGCCCTCCGGCGACGCCTTCGGGTCGTCGAAGCTGTCGATGGTGACGACGACCTTGTCGCCGGGCGTGGCGCCGTTCCAGCCCTCGCGCGGGACGAACACGTCGTGCGAGATCCGCTGGTCGTCCGGCTTCACCCAGCCCGACTTGCCCGTTGTCGAGAACGTCCCGACGGTTTTGGCCCGGCCGCGCTCGACGACGTCGAGCACCTCGGCCTCGCGGAGCTGGTCGGCCGGCTGGCGCTTCTTCTCGGCCGCCAGCGCGACGCGGACGCGGTCGCCGTGGAGCGCGGTCCGCATCATGCGCGGGCGGACGAAGTACTCGGTCCCGTCGTCGGTCTTGACGAAGCCGAAGCCCTGGGGCGAGACCGAGAGCACGCCCTCGACGTCGCCGTCGGTGGTCCGGTGCTGGAGGCGCCCGCCGCCCACGTAGGCCGCCTCGCCGCTGTCGCGGAGCGCGTCGAAGGCTTCCAGCAGCGACTGGAAGCGCCCCTGGTTCTTGATGCCGAGGACCCGGCTGATCTCCTTGGCCCGGTACGCCCGATCGGGGTGGGACTCCAGAAACGAGAGGATCTGGGTGCGGAGGACGGCGGCGTCGCGGGTGTCGGGCACGAGAGAGAGGGGCGAGAGGGTTGGTTGGTACCGGCCGGGTCCGGGGCGGGTCCGTAAGCACCTGCGAATCCCGCGCGTCCGCAGGTCGTCCCCCCTCGTCGTTCGTTTCTTGCGCCATGCGCGTGCCGTCTCTCGTCCTCCTCGCCCTGCTGGCGGTGGCCGCCGCCAGCTCCGCCCACGCCCAGGCCGGCGACGACCCGAGCCCGTACTCCGAGGCCCGCCTCGTGGCCGACGTCGCGCGGGTCGCGCCGGGCGACACGTTCGACGTGGCGCTCGTGATCGACGTCGAGCCCGGGTGGCACATCTACTGGCAGAACCCCGGCGACAGCGGCCAGCCGGTCTCGGTGACGTGGACGCTGCCCGAGGGCGCGGCGGCCGGCCCGCTCCGCTTCCCGGCGCCGGCGCGCTACGAGGAGGCCGGGCTCGTGACCTATGCCCACGACGGCACGCCCTCGTTTTTGACGCGGGTGACGGCGCCCGCCGAGGCGTCCGGCCCCCTGCGCCTCGGCGCCGAGGCGCGGTGGCTCATCTGCTCCGAAATCTTCGTCCCGGCGCACGCGACGGCCGCACAGGCGATCGTCGTCATCGCAGGCGGCATCGACCTCTCCATC
>CAYPVZ010000434.1:0-3472 GCA_964414235.1 uncultured Rhodothermales bacterium
ATGCGTGCGGGCGCGATGGGCGCCGGGGCGCTCGTGGCCGCCGGCTTCGCGCCCGAGTTGGCGGGCCTCGCGGGCGCGGCCCGCTGACCGTGCTCCGCCGCCTCGTCCGCCAGTCCGGCACCTACGCCGTCGCCAGCGTCGTCGCCAAGCTCAGCGGGTTCGTCCTCCTTGCCTACTACGGCGACCCGACGGTCCTCCCCAAAGCCGACTTCGGCTACACCGGCGCGCTCGACGCGGTCAAGATGTTCGCACTGCTGGTGGCCGGCGCGGGCCTGCCGCTCGGCATCATCCGGTTCGCCTCGTCGCCGACGCTGACGGAGGAAGAACGGGAGGCCGTCCCCATCACGGCGCTCGTCGTGGCGCTGGCGGCCGGCGTGCTCTTCGCGGCGCTCGGGTGGCTGCTGGCCGGGCCGGTGGCCGCGGCTGTCTTCACCGAGGACGCCGTCGTGGCGCCGGATCGCGTCGAGGCCGTCCGGTGGCTGGCGGTCTACGTGGGCATGAAGACGGTCTCGGACGTGTCGTACACCGTCCTCCGGCAGCGTGAGCGAGCCGGCGCGTTCGTGCTGGTGGGCGTGGCCGAGGCTCTCCTGATGGTCACCGCGATCGTGTGCTTCCTCGTCCGGGGCGAGGGGCTGATCGGTGTCATGAAGGGGTACGCCGTCTCGGCGGTTGTCGTGGCGGCCGTCGTGACGCCGCTGCTGGCGGCGCGCGTGGACCGCCGCGTGCGCGGGCGGCTCATCGGGCCGATGCTCGCGTTCGGCGTCCCCCTCATCGCCTCCGGCATCGCCGCGCGGTTCCTCAACCTCGGCGACCGGTTCCTCATCCTCCACTTCCTGGGTCCCGAGGCCAACGCGGTCTACGAGTGGGCCGCCCGCTTCGGCGGCGTCGTCAACACGTTCCTGGTCCAGAGCTTCGTCCTCGCGTTCACCGTGCTGGGGATGAAGGCCCTGGACGAGACGGGCGCGCCCGACCTCCACCGCCAGTCGTTCCGGCACTTCGCGGCGCTCGCTGGCTGGGTGGTCCTCGGTCTCACCCTCTTCGTCGCCGACGTCAGCCGCGCGCTCTCCGCCGACCCGGCCTACGTTCAGACGGAAGGCCTCGTGCTCCTGATCGCTGCCGGCTTCGCGTTCTACGGGCTCTATTACGTCGTCGTGAACGTGCTCTACGCGGCGGGGCGAACGCGGGCGGTTGCAGTGTCCGTCGGGAGCGCGGCGCTGCTGAACCTCGGGCTCAACCTCGTCCTGATTCCGGCGATCGGGCTCGCTGGCGCGGCGCTGGCGACGCTCGTGGCCTACGCCGCCCTCGCCGTCGGGACGGCCCGGCTGGCACAGGGCTCGACGCCGATCCGTTACCCGTGGCGCGCGCTCGTCGCCGTCGGGGCGCTGGTCGCCGCGCTGTGGCTACTCGGCCGCCCGAGCGCGACCTGGGCCCTCTGGCCCCGGCTGGCGGTCCGTGTCGGGCTGGCCCTGGCTTACCTCCCAGGCCTCTTCGCCCTCGGCGTCTACGGCCGCGACGACCTCCAGCGGGCCCGCGCCGTGTTCCTCCGCCGCCGAGCGCCTGAGGCCTAGCCGCTCCCGAATGCCGACGCGGAGTACGTTCGAGCCCCGACGCGCGTCCCCGCCCGATGCTCACCCGCCTCCTCCGCCAGAGCGGCACCTACACGCTGGCCGGCATCGTCGGCAAGCTGAGCGGTGCTGTCCTGACGGTGTTCTACGTCAACACGGCGTACCTGCCGGTCGAGGACTACGGGTACCTCGATACGCTCCGGGCGGCCATGATGACGGCGCTGCTGGTAGCTGGCGCGGGGCTGCCGCTCGGCATCATCCGGTTTGCGACCTCCGCCGCCGTCTCGGACGACCAGCGCGCGGCCGTGCCCTCGACGGCGCTCGTGGTGGTGACGGCAACCGGTGCCGCGACAGCGCTCGCGATGTGGCTGAATGCGCCTCTCCTCGCCGGCCTCCTGATGGGGGGGCTCGCGCCCTCGCCGACCCGCGCCGAGCCCGTCCGACTCCTGGCGCTGTACGTCCTGTTCAAGACCATCGCCGACGTCACCTACACCGAGCTCCGGCACCGGGAGAAGGTCGGGTGGTACGTCAGCCTGAGCGCGATCGAGACCGCGATCGTCCTCGCCAGCGTGATCTGGTTCCTGGTGATCCAGGGCGAAGGGCTGGCGGGCGTCATGAAAGGCTACCTCGTCTCATCCGTGGTGATCGCGGTCGGGGGGACCGCCGGGCTCCTCCGCCACGTGGCGTGGCGCCCGTCATGGACGCTGGTCGGCCCGATGATGGCCTTCGGGCTCCCGCTCATCGTCTCGGGGCTCTCGGGGCGCTTCCTCTACTTCGGCGACCGGTTCGTGATCGCGCAGCTGGCGGGCCTGGAGGCGAACGCGACCTACGGGCTGGCGTCCCAGTTCGGCAGCCTGGTCTACATGATGCTCGTGCAGGGCGTCCAGCTCTCCTTCACGGTGCTGGGCATGAAGGCGCTCGGCGAGCCCGGCGTCGGGGCGCTGTACCGGCGGGCGTTCCGCCACGTCACGGCGATGGCCGGCTGGGCGGTCCTCGGCGTCGGGCTGTTCGCCAGCGCCGCGGCCCGGCTCTTCGCGACGGACGCCGCCTACCTCGCCATCGACCGGCCCGCTCTCCTCGTCGCAGGCGGCCTCGGGCTGCAGGGGATCTACGTCATCGCCGTCAGCGCGCTCTATGGTGCGGGGCGCACGCGGACCGTCGCGGTCGGCGTCGCCAGCGCGGCGCTGCTCAACTTGGCCCTCAACGTAGCCCTCGTCCCGTCCCTCGGGGTGGACGGTGCCGCCCTCGCGACCCTTCTCTCGTATGGAGTGCTGGCGGTGTGGAGCGGCCTCGTGGCCCAGCGCATCGTCGGAACCCGGTTTCCGTGGCGCGCCGTGGGACTGGCGATGACGGTCGTGGCCAGCCTCTGGCTCCTCGGTGAGGCCGCCGATGGCAGCACACTCGGTGGACTCGCCCTTCGGGTCGGCGCCTTCCTCCTCTACCCGCTCACGCTCGCTGCCGTCGGCATCTACGGCCGGGCCGACTGGGAGGCCGGCCACGCCCTGCTGCGCCGCTGGCGGTCTGGAACGACAGCCTAACGCTCCGCCTCGCGATCGGCCTCGACCGTCACACCGGGATCGACGATGTAGAGCGCGCCGTCTTCGAGCACGGCCTCGACGACACGCTCGTGCGCCTCGGGCGCCGGCGACGGCGCCAGGATGGTCCCGACGACGACCGCCAGCACGGCGACCGCGATCATGGCACCCACTGAGACACGATGACGGAGGGCCCCACCGAGCGGAGCCCGGTCGGCCCGGCGGTCCGGCAGCCGGCGCGACTGGCGGCGGTTCTGGTCGAGCCGCGCAAAGAGCGCCGCGTCGGCCGTGGCGGGTACCGCGAGGGACTCCTGGCGGGCCGCCAGCCGGAACGCGAGGAGCGCGTCGAACTGCGCCCGGCAGCCCTCGCAG
>CAYPVZ010000435.1:0-3472 GCA_964414235.1 uncultured Rhodothermales bacterium
CCCTCGCGGTGGCGCCGAGCCGGCCCGCCTCGGCGCCGAGGCGGAGGGGGCGGGCGTTCGTCGAACGAGGCGGGGCGTTCGTCGAAAGGCACGGGGGCGCGGCGCGGCGGCGGGGGATTCTGGGTGCGTCAGCCACACCCGCCATGCGCCCGCTCGTCTCCATCGTCACGCTCAACTGGAACCAGGCCGAGGTCACCTGCGACCTGCTCCACTCGCTCGCGGGCGTGACCTACCCCCGCATCGAAGTCATCGTCGTCGACAACGGGTCCGACCCGCGCGACGTGGCGCGCCTCTCGCGCGTCTTCCCGCGCCCCCGCATCGTCCGCAGCCGAAAGAACCTCGGGTTCACGGGCGGCAACAACCTCGGGATGCGCGTCGCGCGCGGCGCGTACGTGCTGCTGCTCAACAACGACGTCGAGGTGGAGCCCGGCTTCCTGGAGCCGCTGGTGGCGGCGATGGAGGCGGACCCCGGCCTGGGCGCGGCGTCGCCGAAGATCCGGTACTACCACGACCCGATGCGGCTGCAGTACGCCGGCGGGACGGCCGTCGACATGGCGACCGGGCAGGCGCGCTGGATCGGCTCGGGCGAGATCGACTACGGGCAGCACGACGTCTCGGGCGCCACCGAGATGGGCCACGGCGCGGCGCTGCTCATTCGGCGGCGCGTGCTCGAAGAGGTCGGGCTGCTGGGCGAGGACTTCTTCATCTACTACGAGGAGCTCGACTTCGGCACGCGCCTGCGGCGCGCCGGCTGGCGGGCCCACTACGCCGCCGAGTCGCTCGTCTGGCACAAGGAGTCGGTGACGATGGGCAAGGCGAGCCCGACGAAGGTGTACTACCAGACGCGCAACCGGGTGTTGTACCTCCGGCGGAACGCGTCGGGCTGGCGGCGCGCGCTGGCGGTGGCGCGGCTCGTCGGCCTGGTGGGGCCGGTCCACGCGGCGCGGCACGCGCTCGCGGGGCGGTGGGACCACGCCCGCGCCGTGATCCGCGGCCTCCGGTGGCACCTGGAGCACCGCACGCTGACGCCCGACGCCACGCTCCGCCCGGTGTCCCCTCCCCACGCTGACCGGCCGGCGATTCCGCGCCTGCACCCGGTCCGCCGCGTCCTGGAACTGGTCCGATGAACGCGCTCTTCCTCGCGCTGTGGGTGCCGCTGGCGCTCGCCGTCGCCTACCTCCTCGTGTTCGCCGTCGCCGGGCGGCTGCGTCGGCTCCCGGCGCCGCCGCCGGGCGACCGGAAGCGGACGGCGGTCCTGATCCCGGCCTACCGTGAGGACGCGGTGATCGTCGAGAGCACGCGCCAGGCGCTGGCGCAGGACTACCCGGCCGACCGGTTCGACGTGGTCGTGATCGCCGACGGGCTGCGCCGCGACACCGTCTCCCGCCTGCTCACGCTGGGCGCGACGGTCCTGCAGGTCCGCTTCGAGCGCTCGACGAAGGCGAAGGCGCTGCGGGCGGCCCTCGAGGCCTTCCCGGCCGGCGTCTACGAGACGACGGTGGTCCTCGACGCCGACAACGTGATGGCGCCCGACGCCCTGGCCCGCCTCGACGACGCGCGGCGCCAGTCGCTCGTGGTGCAGGGCCGGCGCGTGGCGAAGAACCTCGACACGCCGCTGGCGCGGCTGGACGCGCTCTCGGAGGCCGTCAACAACCACGTCTTCCGGCGGGGGCACGCCGCGCTCGGCCTGAGCGCCGCGCTCATCGGCTCCGGGATGGCGTTCGACGCGGCGCTCTTCGCCGAGTTGATGGCGCGGGCCGAGGCCGTCGGCGGGTTCGACAAGGAGCTGGAGCTGGCGCTCACGCGGCGCGGCGTCCGCATCGCGTACGCGCCCGCGGCCGTCGTCTACGACGAGAAGGTGGCCGCGCCCGCGGCGTTCGTCCGCCAGCGGCGGCGGTGGCTGGCGGCGCAGTTCCACTACGCGCGGCGCCACGCGCGCCCGGCGCTCCGCCAGCTCGCGGCCGGGCACGTCGACTACGCCGACAAGGCGCTGCAGATGGTGCTCCCGCCGCGCGCGGTGCTGCTGGCGGCCGTGCCCGCGCTCGGCGCGCTGGCGTGGGCGGCGGGCGCGCCGGTCGGGCCGTGGGTCGGCCTCGGCGTCGCGCTGGCGGCCGCCATCGGGCTCGGCATTCCGGCCGACCTGCAGCGCGGGCTCGGGCAAGACCTGTTGCATCTGCCGCGGGCGCTCCTGCTCCTTCTGGTCGCGCTCGTGACCAGCCGCGGCGCCAATCGTCAGTTCCTCCACACGCAGCACGTCGCGGCCCACGTCACCGCGAAGCCAGGAGGATCGGAATCGAAGCACAGCGGCTGTTCCGGCCGCGCAAGCACGGGATGGACGTCGTCGCGCTGGAGCTGCTCCGGCGGCTGCCGGCGCTGGCGCCGGAGCACGAGTTCGTCGCCTTCGTGCGGCCGGGCGCGGACCGCTGCCTGGAGCCGGCCGCGAACCTGGAGATCCGCGAGGTGCCCGGCCTGTCGTACCCGACGTGGGAGCAGGTCGCGCTGCCGCTCGCCGCGCGCGAGGCCGGCGTCGACGTGCTGCACTGCACGGCCAACACGGCGCCGCTGGCGTCGCCGGTCCCGGTGGTCCTCACGCTCCACGACGTGATCTTCCTGGAGGGCGAGAGCCCGCTGCTCCGCGGCGGCACGCCGTACCAGCGCGCGGGCAACCAGTACCGCCGGTGGGTGGTGCCGCCCGCCGTCCGCCGCGCGGCGCGCGTGACGACGGTCTCGCGCTACGAGGCCCGCCGGATCGCCGCGTGGTTCCCGGAGGTCGCCGACCGGCTGTCGGTCGTGTCGAACGCGGTCGGCGAGGCGTTCGCGCCGGTGACCGACCTCGCCCGCCTGTCGGAGACGCGGCGCCGGCTCGGCCTGCCCGACCGGTTCGTGCTTCTCTTCGGCAACACGGACCCGAAGAAGAACCTGCCGGGCGCCGTCGAGGCGTACGTCCGCTACGCCGAGCGGGCGGCCGACCCGGTGCCGCTGGTCGTGGCCGACCTCGCCGCAGACGTGCTCGACGATCTCCTCTTCACGCTCGGCGCCGACGGCCTGCGCGACCGGTTCGTGCTCCCGGGCTACCTCCCGCACGCCGACCTGCCGGCCGTCTTCGGCCTCTGCGAGGCGTTCCTGTACCCGTCGCTCCGCGAGAGCTTCGGCCTGCCGATCCTGGAGGCGATGGCCTCCGGCGCGCCCGTCATCACGTCCGACGCGGCGTCGATGCCCGAGGTGGCCGGCCATGCCGCGGTCCTCGTCGATCCGCGCGAGCCGGCGGCGCTGGCGGACGCGCTGACGCGGGTGCTGGCGAGCGGGCCGCTCCGCCAGGTGCTCCACGAGCTGGGGCTCCGCCGGGCGGCGGGCTTCTCGTGGGACCGCGCGGCCGAGCAGATGCTCACCGTCTACGAGACGACCGTCGCGCCGCAGGTCACTCATCTCGCGCTCGCCGCGTAAGGCGTCCCCGCGCGGTGACGCCTTACGC
>CAYPVZ010000436.1:0-3470 GCA_964414235.1 uncultured Rhodothermales bacterium
ATCGCGTTCCTCGTCGTCGTCGCCCTGGGCTTCTACGCCCCGACGACGTTCGGCGGGCGGTCGCTCGTCGGCGGCGACACCGTCCAGTGGCGGAGCGCGGCCGAGGCCATGCTCGACTACGAGGCCGAGACCGGCGTCCGCCCCGAGTGGGCGCCGAACATGTTCGGCGGGATGCCGGGCACGCTCATCCTGGGGGGCTCGCGCGTTCCCGGCGCCGACACGGTGGTGGGGGCGCTCCGGAACGCCGGGCTGTGGCCGCTGGCTCACATGCTCGTGCTCCTGCTCGGGACGTACCTCCTCGTCGTCTCCCTCACGCGCTCGAAGTGGGCCGGCGTCATCGGTGCCGTCGGGTACGGCCTCTCGACGTACCTCCCGCTGATCCTGACGGCCGGGCACAACACGAAGTTCGTCGCGCTCGCCTACGCGCCGTGGCTGCTCTACGGGTTCTCGGCCGTCGCGCGGCGGGCACCCGGGACGGGCAAGATGCAGAGCGTGCTGCTCACGCTGCTTTTCGCCATCGCCGCGGCCGTCAACCTGCGCGCGGGCCACGTTCAGATCACGTACTACGTCGTCATCGCGGCGGCCATCTGGTGGGTGGCCGAAGGCATCTCGGCGTGGCGCGACGGCCAGCTCACGACGTTCGCCGTCTCGACCGGCCTGCTCGCCGCCGGCTCCGCGCTGGCGCTGGCGATGGTCGCCGACCCGTACCTCCTACAGGCCCAGTACAAGGCGTTCACGACGCGCTCGGCCGGGCCCGGCGGCGGCCTTGCCTGGGAGTACGCCATGGCGTGGAGCCAGGGCGTCGGCGAGCTGCTGACGCTGGTGATCCCCGGCGCCTACGGTGGCGGCGGCGCGACGTACTGGGGGCCGAAGACGTTCACCGCCGGCCCGCACTACGTCGGGCCCGTGGTGGCGCTGCTGGCGCTGGTGGGCGCGCTCGGCGTCGCGCGGCGGTCCGTGGCCGCGTTCACGGTCGGCGCGTTGCTCATGATCGGGTTCGCGCTCGGCGAGAACCTGCCGCTGCTGAACCGGCCGGCCTTCGAGCTGCTCCCGCTCTTTGACGCGTTCCGCGTGCCCGAGACGTGGCTGGCCGTGGTCGTTCTCCTCGTGGCGCTGCTGGCGGGGTGGGGCGCCTACTACCTCGCGCGGCGCGAGGTGACGCCCGAGGCCGAGACGCGCAAGCGCCGCGTGGCGCTCGGCGCGGGCGCCGTGCTGGCGATCCTCGTCGGCGGGCTCTGGATCACCGGCGGCGGTCCGCTCACGTTCGACAAGGCCGACGAGGGCGTCCAGATCGCCTCGCTCATCGCCCAGCAGAACGGGCTCTCGCCGGCCGACCCGCAGGTCCGCCAGGCTGCCGCCGACTACGTCGCCCGCGTCGAGCGCGAGCGCCAGTCGCTCTTCGAGGACGACGCCGGCCGTTCGCTCCTTTTCCTCGGCCTTGCGCTCGGCCTCATCGCGGCGCTGCTCTGGAAGCGGATCCCGGCCTGGGCTGCCCTCGCCGGCCTCTCGCTTCTCGTCACCGCCGACCTCTGGGGCGTCGACCGCCGCTACTTCAACGAGGACGCGCCGTCGCTCCGCCGGACCTCGCGCATCGAGGCGCAGATCCAGCCGACCGAGGCGGACCAGTTCCTCGTCGATCAGGTCCGCCAGTCGGGCGGGCCCGGCCACTTCCGCGTGCTCCCGGACAACTGGACCCAGAACGCCCTCCCGTCCTACTTCTACGAGTCCGTCGGCGGCTACCACGGCGCCAAGCTGGCGCTCATCCAGGACTACTTCGAGGAGCTGCTCCCGGACGACTCGACGGGCCTCAACCACAATGCGCTCCGGCTGCTCTCGGCGCGCTACCTCGTGCTCCGCGGGACGCTCCCGTTCACGCGCCCGGTCCTCCAGGACAAGCAGACGGGGCTCGTCGTCTCGGAGGACACGACGACGCTGCCGCGCGCCTTCCTGGTCGACTCGGTCGCTGTGATCGAGGACCAGGGGCGGCTCATCGCCACGCTGCGCAACCCGGCGACGGACCTTCGGCACGTGGCCTACGTCTCGGAGCCCATCCCCGAGGGCACCTCCGCCGCCGCGCTGACCGGCGCTGCTGCAGACTCTGGCCGCGCATCGGTCCAGCTGGAGCGGTTCGAGCCCGACGAGATCGTCTACCGCGTGACCACCGACCGGCCGCGCCTGCTCGTGGCCAGTGAGATCTACTATCCGGCGGGCTGGACGGCCCAGGTCGGCGTCGACCCGGCGCCCATCGTGCGGACGGACTTCCTGCTCCGGGGCGTTCCGATCCCGGCCGGCGAGCACATCGTGACGCTCCGGTTCAAGCCGGAGGCCCGCAAGCGGGGCGTCATCATCGCCTCGATCGCGTCGCTCCTGGTCTACCTCGGCGCCATCGGGCTGGCGGGGCTGCTGTGGTACCGGCGCGGCCATCCGCCGGCGTAGGGACGGAGGATAGCGAGCAGAGAATGAGGCCGCGCGGAACGCCGCGCGGTCCTCTCTGCTACTCTTTCGCATCGTCCCCCCCCCGCTTGCCGCGTGTCCGTCCGTCCCAAGAAGCGTCTCGGCCAGCACTTCCTGACGGACCGCGAGGTCGTCCGCCAGATCGTGGACGCCGTGGACGCGCCGGAGGGCGGGCGCGTGGTCGAGATCGGGCCGGGCGAGGGCGCGCTGACGGGCGACCTGCTCCGCCGCTACCCCGGCCTCGTCGCGCTGGAGGTGGACCCGGAGGCCATCGCCCACCTCCGCGCCCGCCTCCCCGACCTCGACGTCCGCCAGGCCGATGTGCTCGACGCGGACTGGCACGCGCTCGCCGCTGGCGACGCGCCCGGCCCGCCGGACGCGGGCCCGGAGCCTCCGGGGCTGACGGTCGTCGGCAACCTGCCGTACTACATCACCTCGCCCATCCTCTTCGCGCTGCTCGACGCGCGCGCGGCCGTCCACCGCGCCGTCGTGATGGTGCAGAAGGAGGTCGCCGACCGGCTGGCGGCGCCGCCCGGCAGCAAGACCTACGGGACGCTCTCGGTCTACTTCGCGCTCTACGCGCGCACCCGGCTGCTGGTCGACGTGCCGCCCCGCGCCTTCCGCCCGCCGCCCGCCGTCGAGAGCGCGGTCGTGACCATCGACTTCGCCGCCGCTGAGCCGCCAGAGGTACCTTTCGCGGCCCTTCAGCGGACGGTCCGCGCGGCGTTCGGACAGCGGCGGAAGATGCTCCGCAACAGCCTCGGGCCGCTCGCCCGCGAGGCCGGCGTGGACCTCCCGGCCGACGACGCCACGCTGCGTCCGGAGGCCGTCTCGCCGGCCGACTTCGTTCGTCTCGCCCGTCTCCTCCACCCGGCCGCTTCGGCCGACACGCCGCGCCTGTGACCGACGCCCCGATCCCCCAGCCCGACGCCCCCGCCACGCCCGTCGTCGACGACGAGCTGGTCGAGGCCGTCGCCGAGCTGATCGGAGCCGGGCACCGCGGCCACGTCCTCAAC
>CAYPVZ010000437.1:0-3461 GCA_964414235.1 uncultured Rhodothermales bacterium
GGGGGGGCGGGGGGCGGGGGGGGGGGGCGGGGGCGACACCCCCCCCCGCCTGCGGCGGGCGCCCCCTCAGGGGGGCTGGGGGGGGGGGGGGCTCGATGGGTTCCTCCTCCCTTGAGGGAGGTGCCGGCGGAGCCGGCGGAGGGTGTCCGGCCTCGGCCTCCGCCAGCCCGGCGAGGTAGGCGCGGGCGGCGGCGGAGAGGTTCTCGCGGACGGCGCCGCCCGACATGAGATCGGGTGCGAGATACAGCGGGAAGAAGCTGGCACCTCGGTCGAGGAGGTCGAGACACCCGACTTCGCGGGTTACCTGGGACGGGTACCAACCCCGGCGCGGCTTCTGCTGGGTCGCTAGCTGGATGGTGCCGCTGACGTGCTGGACGTAGTCGCTCCGCTTTTCATCAAGGAGCTTCGTATCAGGGTCCCAGTAGAGCCAGCGGACGTCATATGGGCGATAGTGGTAGCGAACGAAGCGCCCTGGCCCGGGCCCCCGGCTCAGTAGAGCCCGCCGTGTCCCTCGCGGATCGAAACGCCGCGTCTCTTTCATGAGTGGGGGTATCGCCTCTGAGATCTGGGCGTCGGACGCCTCGGGGTCGAAGTAAAGCTGGACCCGCCCTTCGAGGGGCTGGCGGTCGATGTCGACTAGTGCTGTGTCGCGAGCCGTCTGGATTCCGGGGAAGGAGGCGGGGAAAAGGTCCGGGATCGTAGGCCAGTCGAAGTAGTCGTCCGTCGTTCGCCTCGGGATGAGAGGGATACCAAGCGCGGGCTCCGGCTCTACTTCGACGTACTCCGGCGTGTCCATGCCAAGACCGCTAAGGGAGCCCTCGGCCGCCAGCGCGTCGAGCGCCTGGAGCTTGGTGGTGCCCCAGAAGTCACGATAGCGGACGGTGTCGGTCCCCTCCCCTGCCGTGCGGACGAGCGTGGCGACGGCGGTACCGACCTGAATGCCCTCGCGGTTGCTCGGCGTCGAGAAGATGGAGGGGTCGGGGTCTCCGTCGGGCGTGGTCTTGCCGGTGCGGTACTTGTCGCCGTTGAGGTTGTCGATGGAAGCGGAGTCGAAGGCCGTCAGGAGGCGCTCGCGAAGGGCCGGGTGTGAGGTCCCATCGAGCCAGGAGTTGTTCGAGACGTAGCAGACGATCCCGCGCTCGGTGCGCTCAACGATCTGGCGCTCCGCGATGCGGAAGAAGCGGACGTAGAGGTCGTTAAGCCCACGGCCCCGGGGCTTGGGGAGGTCCTTGTCGACGGTCTCGCGGTAGGCGTCGACCAAGACGCGCTCCTCGTCGACCGCCAGCCCGGGGTGGCCGTCATACGGAGGATTGCCGAGGACGACGAGGATCTTGTCGGAGCGCTTGACGCGGCGGGCGGCCTCGACCTCGGCGGCGAACTCGGCGGCGAGGGCGTGCTGTCCGGTCTCGTCCCGGGTCGGCGTCCAGCCGGTGAGGGCGTTGGTGAGGTAGACGGCGGCGCGCTGGTGGTCGGCGAGGGGGACGCCGGCGTCGGCGAGGGCGAGGCCGATCTGGAGGTGGGCGACGACGAAGGGGGCGGTGAGGATCTCGAAGCCGAAGAGGCGCGAGGTGACGGCGTCGCGGAGGGCCGCGCCGCCGAGGGCCCCGGCGCCCTCGGCCGCCAGCCGGCGGCGGATGAGGCGCATGGTCTCGACGAGGAAGGCGCCGGTGCCGCAGCAGGGGTCGAGCACGACGACGCGGTCGTCGGCGAGGCCGCGCTCGATGCCGAGGTCGTCGATGAGGGCGCGGTCGACGCGGGCGACCATGTAGCGGACGAGCTCGGGGGGCGTGTACCAGACGCCGAGCTCTTTGCGGAGGGCGGGGTCGTAGGCCTCCAGGAAGGGCTCGTAGAAGTACTGGATGGCCTCGGCGTCGGCGAAGTGGGCGAAGAAGCGGGGGCGCCGGACGCGGGCGAGGGTTCGGGCGGTGCGGTCGAGGAGGTCGGTGAGGCCGAGTTTGCGGGCGGTGCCGCCGGAGACCTCGCGGAAGAGCCGGTCGAGGACGGCGAGGCGGAGGTAGTGGGGGGTGGAGTGCCAGGTGAAGACGTCGTCGCGGTCGGGGTCCTCGCGGTGCCAGAGGGTCCAGGCGGAGAAGACGCCGTAGAAGAGGGTCTGGACGACGGTGGCGCGGAAGAAGCGCTCGCCGGGGTCGCCGCGGAAGGAGACGCCGAGGGCGTCCTGGAGGGTGTCGCGGAGGGCGCCGAGGTCGGCGGGGTCGCGGGCTTCGAGGCGGGCGCGAGCGGCGCGGGCGTAGGAGGCGAGGAACCAGGCGAGGTCGCGGGGGCTCTCGACGGGGGCGGCGTGGCGGAGGCAGCGCTCGAAGAAGGCGAGGGCCTCGGCTTCGGCCTCGGAGCCCGCCAGCCGGTCGGCGTGGGCGGCGGTGGTCCAGAAGCCGTCCTTCGTGCCGAGGGTGAGGCGTTCGAGGACGATGGGGTGGCCGTGGGCGTCCTCGGAGACGAAGGCGAACTGGCGGAGGTTGGTGACGAGGACCTGCTTGTAGCGGTCCCAGTACTTGGAGACCTGCCCGGACTCGGTGAGGCGGTCGAGGTCCTGGGCGACGCCCTTGACCTCGCCGACGCCGCGGGCGGGGGCGGCGACGCCGGCCTTGAGGCCGCCCTCGGCGGTGAGCTGGTCGTCGGTGAAGAGGCCGAAGTCGGGGTGGCCGGCGCCGAGGTTGCCCAGCTCGGTGACGCAGTGGACGCGGGGCCGGAGCCCGCCGCCGACGCCGCCGAGGAGCGCCGCCAGCGCGGGGTAGTAGCTCTCCTCGCGGGTGCCGCCGCCGGTCGCGTGGATGATGTGGACCTGTTTGAGGTAGGCGACGAGGGGGGAGTCGGGCATGCGGGCGCGCGCAGATGGGGGGAGAAACTAGGGGCGGGGACGAGTCGCCCCCCCCCCCGCCCGTCCATCGCTGCGGTAACGGGTAAGCTGGGGGGTATGGGGCAGGCGCCCACGTGCGGGTCTGGCTCGGACGTTCGGCGGGGCCGGCAGGGCAGAAATCCGTGCCCGGAGTTAGGTCGGGAGGGCTGGCGGATCTATGGGAGTCCGCCCGCACGGCCATGTCCCTCTTCCACCGTCTCCTCCAGAAGGTGACGCGTCGCCCCCTCCGCACGCACGGGACCTCGGCCGAGGCGGTGCTCTGGACGCGCCTGAAGGGGCGGCGGCTGGCAGGCTTCCGCTGGCGCCGCCAGGTCGACGTGGGGCCGTACGTGCTCGATTTCTACTGCCCGGCCGTCCGGCTGGCGGTGGAGCTGGACGAGGCGGCGCATCAGGGGCCCGCGGCGCAGGAGGCGGGCGCGGCGCGCGCGCGGCACCTGGCGGCGGTGGGGATCCGCGTGCTGCGGTTCGAGAACCGGGCCGTCGTCGAGCGGCCGGACGAGGTGCTGGCGGCCATTCTGACCGCGTGCATCTGAGCCCGGCCTCCTGGTCGCGCGTCGCTCGCGCGGGGCTGGCCTTGGCGGCGGTA